>DKKJ01000434.1:0-351 GCA_002455175.1 Opitutaceae bacterium UBA6669 | reverse complement strand
TGACGTCCTTCGCTGGGGCAACGAGGTCGTGGCGCGTCATGTGGACCGATTGGTGATCGTTCTCACGCATGCCTATCTTCGTGCGGATGGTACGCGGTTCGATCGGGGTGTGCTCACCCCGGGAGCCAAGCGTCCGAACAAGGGATTCGATCACTACCCGATGAGTCGGTCTCCCGAAGGTTTTAATGACGGAGAGGATGTCTGGAAGAAGCTGGTCTCGCAGCACCCCAATGTGGTGCTGGTCCTCAGCGGTCATGTGTGCACCAGTGCGCATCTGGTGAGCCGAGGGGTGCATGGTAATTCGGTGCACCAGGTTCTGGTCGACTACCAAGATGCAGACCAGGGAGGGAA
>DKKJ01000279.1 GCA_002455175.1 Opitutaceae bacterium UBA6669 | reverse complement strand
ACGTGGGTCATGAGGGCATCGAATCGATTAACGATTTCCTCCCTTGTCCCAACTCGCGGCAGACCCACGCTGTTCACAAAGCGTAGTCCCGCATCTGATTTTGCCTGCAATTGTTTCTCCTCAAACGGCCCTGGTTTCAGCACCGGTCCTGGCACTTTTTCACCTACGCCCACCGCCACACCGCCGACCGCTCCGGAGTGAGTAAAATCATAGGCGGTTGTGATCCCATTGCGGAGAAAATCCAGTGAGCCGTGCAGCGTGAACCAATAGAGATCGTCCGGAGTCGCTCGATCGGTGAAACGCGCAAAGGACTGGGCCCAACCATAGAGCGTTTCCGTGTGTCCCAACCCACGCAGTGGACTCATGTACAAATGGCTATGCGCCGAGATGAATCCGGGTGCGACAAATTTGCCCTGCACATCCAGGGTCTGCTTCGCTCGCAAGCCAGCCGGTGCAGACCCTTCGCCGATGGCAACAATCCGACCATCCGCGCCCACCGCCATGTAGCCGGTGAATGGCTTTTCCTCGCCTTTCATCATCGTCAAAAGAACTGCATTCGTCACGAGCAATTTGGCTTCGTCGCCGGCAGTCTGGCCACGCGCCGGCAACAACAAGGCGGCGAGGATAAGAACGCTCTTTCCGCGTATCCAAAAATCTCTAGCAGGTTTCAAAGTGGACATGCAGCCACACGCAGCAGATCGCATGCGCCAGCCGGAAACGAGCGGGGCGAATTTCCGACTTTTTTCGAGTCCGCCATGCCACCCGAGAACCATGGTGAGCATCCGCCGAAAATCCTCCCAAAGTTCCAGTCTTTCGTTGGAAGTGCCAGGATAGGTTGGCCTCCAACGCGTTTTCGGTCGGCAACCTGCTAAATTATCACCCGCCGACATGGAGCGTGAGTCCGCCACCGCGCCACTCTCTCACCCGTCGTGCGCCTGACACCATGCACAAACGATCAAAATTGCTCAAACTGGGGGGATGGACGAGTCTCTCACTGGGACTGACTTCTCTCGCTTCCGCCCAAGCCGTCTCACCGGCCACACCCGCAACGGAACCCGTAACTGAACTCGAGCGCTTCATCGCCGAAGAGTCTTCTGTCCAGTCACTGGACACACTCTCGCAAAACAGTCGCCCGGTCGACAGCGTTTTCCTGGGCAGCCAAAGCGTCTTCGAAACGCCCCGGTCCGTGACGATCCTCACGCCGGAGATGATGAAGCAATTCTCCGTAAAAACCTTTGACGATCTCGACCGCGTGGGCGCTGGCCTCACCCGTCCGAACATCTTCGGGATTCCGGGCCTCCCCTTCATCCGCGGGGATAATGCCGCGGTGTACTTCAACGGGATCCTCCGTATTCCGAATCAAAACGAAACGCCTACCTCGTTCGGTTCGCTAGACGCGATGGACATCGTCAAAGGTCCTTCGCCCGCTCAATTCGGTCCGACCAACGGTGGCGGCTACGTCAACTTCATCCCGAAATCCCCATACTTCGATAAATTCCGCGGATCCGTCCAACTCTCCGTCGGCAAATGGAACTACTATAATACGCAGGTCGACGTCGGCGGTCCGTTGCTGATGTTCAACAAGCCTGCGGCTTATCGTATCTCGATTACGAATCAGCAGTCGGAGAGTTACTACAACTACATCAAGAACGACTACATCTCCGTCTACGCCTCGGCCAAGGTGCGTTTGACACCGAAGCTGACGTTCTTCACCGGCGGAGAATACTACGATTTCCGTTCCAACGAAAATGCCGGCTGGAATCGCCTCACCCAAGATCTCGTCGACAACGGGAACTACATCTACGGAGAGATGGATCCCAACACGGTTTCGGCCAAATACCGCGGAACCACCAACCGCAGCCTCCTCTTAAATCAAGCCGACATCGCCTTCAACTCCGGCTACGATCCAAACCTCGCGATCGTCGTTCCAGCAACCGACTTCCAGAGTCGCTTCGGAGCGCCAACGGGCGTGAACGGCGCCTACACCTCCGGAGCAGCGGCTGCGGCCACCCCGATTTACTATCTGGGTAGTCTCTACGGGTACAAGTACACGCCAGGTTACTTCGCCGCCGGAGGACAACTTTTCACCAAGAAGATTGATGGCAGTCAGGTGACGGCTGATCCGAGTGACTACGCGGATTCCAACACCTTCATCTACTTTGCCGACTTCATCTACAACGCGGACAGTGGCCGCACCGTCACGGCGAAGACCTTCTTCGAAAACATCATCACGCGGAAATCCTCCAGCTACGGATTCGCCCACGATTCCGAATCGTATGCCTTCGTGGAAAAGCTCGTCGTCGACGAGTCCNNATATGGCGCGGATGTGCGCTACACCTACAACAACGACGCTAACGATTTCGGCGTCGAGCCGTTCAATCGCCGCGATATTAGCAGTGGCACGATCGCACCTCAGTCCGTGGTGCTCGTCGGACCTCAGATCGGCTGGAGCGAAGGGTTCGGAGGAAGCCGTTCCACCCTCGGCCAACTCGGCTTCTTCGGCCAGTTCTCTGCCAAGATCACTCCCTCGTTCACCGTCTTCGGCGGTCTCCGTGCGGAAGGTGCTCGCTTCTCGTTGAAGACGCCCAAGCAGTTCGCGGTGCAGGCGGCAGAACGCACCGGCGGCAAGAACTACATGAGCGCTTCGATCAATCCGGTCTTCAAGATCAACGATGTCGTCAGCCTCTACGCCGCGGTCCAGAATGGAACCGTGCTCACGCCAGGACAAACCGGCGGGGTTAACGGCGGTGAAGGCAACTTCTCCGAGGCTCCTTTCTACGAAGGTGGCACCAAATTCAATCTGCTCGAAGGCAAGCTCTTCGCTTCCGCCGCGATCTATGAATACAAGAAGCAGACGCTTGCGACCATTCCGATCGGGGGCGTCGACGCCAATGAGTACAAGTCAGAAGGTCATGAGCTCGAGCTCACGTACACGCCGACCAAGTCGCTCACGATCATCGCAAACTACGGCGAACAAAAATCGTACTACATCAATCGCTTCCCCTTCGCCACCCGCCCCTTCACTCCGGAACAAGTGGCGCTCTACTCGGGCTCGATTCAATACGGTCCTTTCAGCCAGGGTCCCACGGGAAGTCGCTACGTGAACAATCGTGAAGGACGTCGCGCAGGTTTCCCCACGCACAGTATGAATCTCTACGTGGCCTACACGTTTGAAAACGGATTCGGAATCGGCGCCGGTCCATCCTATAAAGAAAAGTTCTGGTTGAACGACGAGCACACCATCCGTCTGCCTGAGTCGACAGTTTGGAATGCGAACTTGTTCTACAAAGCGAAGCGCTTCGATGTCCTCCTTCGCCTTAGCAACATCACCGATGAAGATTACTTCCTTGGCTCTACCTTTGCTCCCACGATGATCGTGACAAAGGCCAAGCCTTTCGAAGTCAACCTCACCACCACGGTTAAGTTCTAATCAACTCACCTCGATCGAAAGCGGGTTGGTCTTTGGTCCAACCGCTTGACTTGACGCCGCTGGTCCTCGCCAGCGGCGTCACTTTTAAGTCACGCGAGGCTCTTTGACCAAAAAAGCAAGGGTACGCCCTGATCGTCGTGATCAAACCAGACGATCCAGTCGCTCAAACCCGTGTCCCCTGATCACCCCGCCATCAACTCACGTATCGCTTCATCCCGATACATGCCGGGTGTTTGTCCGGTGTACCGACGGAAAAATCGGCCAAAATAGGAAGGATCCTGAAACCCAAGCCGGTAGGCCGTCTCAGAAATGGTGAGCGTGGAGTGAACCAGTAGGCGTTTCGCCTCCAGAACCAGGCGCTGGTGAATGATCTCGCTCGCTGACTGACCCACTTGGCGACGAAGCTCATCGTTGAGATGCGAGCGTGAAACCTGAAGGAGTTGCGCGTAATCGCCCACTTCCAGCATGTCCGGAAAATGAGTCTCCAAAGCGAGACGGAAACGACGAGCCAGCGAATCTCCCTCAGCGAAGCTGCCGGCGTCCGGGTTCCTCAACTGATAGGCTTGTCGCAAGTGCGTCAGGATAATGGTGAGATAAGAGCGTACGAGATCGTCGCGACCTGCCAGCTTGCTGGCAGAAGCGTCACGCAACTCTTTGAACAAACTTTCCATGCGCGCGGACTGAGCCTCTTCCAACTGAAAAAGCGGTTCTGCAATCTCCGTAAAGAGGTAAGACATTCTCCCCAACAAGTCGGGTTGGTTTGAACCGACGAAGAAGAACTCCGGCGTAAAACTCACGATCTCGCCCGTAGCGGACGGGTCCAGATCCCAAGAATGGACCTGCCCTGGCGCTGAAAAAAACACCGTGCGCGGCAATACCGGGTAAGCCCGAAAGTCTGCCACCACACGACCTCGCGCGGACGGGAGCCAAATGAGCTCGAAGAAATCGTGGCGATGAGGAACGAAGCGGTCGATGCGATCCGTTTGCCCTTCCTCAAAACGCAAAAGATGAAACTGCCCCCGGTTTCGAGTCCCGTCCGGATACGCGGACATTCGATAAAGCACCGGCGCAGGCTCTTCGGAGAGCCCTTTCCTCATCCACGTCTTTTCGTCCAGAATCGACATCACCGGTCTCCTAGCAGGACCAGGGCCAGCTATGCGTCTGGATCATGCGGAGCATTACGTAGAGGTTCGCATGAAGAATTTGCATGATCCGCGCACGTTTGCCCCACCGCTTTCAAAGGAATCACCTCTCCGGCGGAGCGTGCACCTCGCCCACTGTCGCCGAGCGTCGCCGCTCAGCGGCATCCAGAAACTCGGAATAAACAAAGGATACTGGGAGGGACGCGGTCTCTCGCGTCCGGNNTTCCGCTTTCAGTTTTCAGCTTTCGACCCCGGCCTTTCCGCGGCCTCACCGGGCCGGTTTCATTAGAAACGCAATCAGATCAAAGAAATCGCTTTCAGGGATGGCGCTTTCGAACACCGCGGGCATGGCGGAAAACGGCGACGAGGCCACTGACGCCACGGTTGCCACGGGAATGCTCTGATCGGTGCCGGTCGATGGATCATTCAAAAACAAGGTGTCACCGACANNGACTTCTCGTTTGTTCATGCCCGAGAGTGTTTGTCCTGTTGTTGTCGTCACCGTGGTTAAGCGAAAAGCCGGATCCACGTTGCGATTGGGGTCGAGGATATCCTCGACGAGTCGATTGACGTCGTGTGCGCTAACGCCATCGAGGCTCGGCCCGATGTTTCCTCCCGTGGACCCTACGCGATGGCAAACGGCGCAGTGCTGCGTAAAGACCTGCTGACCTTTGACCACGTCGGGTTTCACCTGGCTATAAGCGCTCAATCGTTGAGCGATGATGGCGTCGATGCGGGCGTCCTCCGAAGGAAGATTCTTGGTCAGCTCCTCCACGCGGCGTTGCAGCGCCATCGGACGCGCCTCGAAAGCGGTCGCGACATAACGATGGCGAAGGAGAGTGGCGGGGNNCCTGCAGCAATGACTTGCAACAGCTTGTCGGCGCCGTCGTCAGTCTTGGACAGAGCGATCGTCAGCGCCATCGCAAGATCGCTAGCCGCACCAGGCAAAAGCTCCACCATCTTTCCGGACAATCGGCCGAGCGTCGCTGGATCAGCTAACGCAATCTGGTCCACGGCGGTTTTGCGCAAGAAGACCGACCCTTTGGTCTTCACAATCTCCAGAAGAATATCAGCCCCCTGCCCCTCGGGCCCGATATTCCGGACCACGGCATCCCTCAGCGAATTTACTTTTTCCGGATCCGTGCCGATGGCCTTGAGCACCGGATACTTGGCGGCAAAGGGAAGATCTTTGGTCGCCACGATAGCGCGGCGCGCAAGGATCGGATCAGGATCATCCATGCCCGCGAGCAAGGTTTTTTCCATCCAGGCGTTCACCGGAGCAGAGAGCTGACGAGCAGGGAGGCGCGCGACGCTCGCCAGCCCTTCGGCCAGAGAAAGCCGCGGGTCCATCTTCGCCTGCGCCAACTTTTGTATCAACGTTTCTACCACGCTAAAATTTTCGGTTGGCAGTTGAGTGACGGNNCGCAAATTCGCCGGACCGCACATCGGCGAAGGAGCTTCGCTCCAGGTATCCGAGAAGAAAGGCTCCTGCAGCCGGGGTCTTCACGGCCACAGCTACATCGGCGAGATTGCGGTCCGCCTGCGATCCGCCCGCCAATCGCCAGCGATCCAGGTCCTCGAGAGTCGCCTTTTCCATCTGACTCTTCAGAGCGAGCCGCACCGAATAGAGCAGCTCACTGTCTTTCTCGGGTGTACGCTCGCGCATCTGCAAAAGCACGTCTGCCTGCCAAGAACCGGGGTGGCGCGCCAGAAGATGAGCGAGTTGACGCCAGGCATGGCCAGGTTGCGTGCGTGCAAGGAAGGAACGGAAAAAGGCTTCATCAAACTGGCCAAGCTCCGGGCGTGCGGCGAGCACTCTCAGAGCGGCCACCACGGCAGTTTCCTGGGTGGACGGATCGGTAAGCAGTGTGCGCAGCCAGGCATCGCTGACACCTCCGAGACGCTCCCATGCAAACAAAACCGGGAGCACACTTTCAGCATTGGCTGGTTTGCTCAGTTCAGATTGCAAACCTTCCAAAGCGGGTACGGCCGCTTTTCCGAATCGGTCCAACAATTCGTTGGTCGCGAGTGTACGGACGACTAAATTGTCGCTCAGAAGAGAACGAGCCAGCCCTTGTGCATCGCTGGGGAGTACGGGCAAAGACGGCGCCGGTACCTCTCCTTCCAAACCTCGCCAAACGATCCGCCAAATTCGACCGTGGGCGCGATCTCGGTCCGGGTGAGTCAACGGTACTTCGTAATGGCCGATGATGGGGTTATAGAAATCAGCGATCCACAGGGCTCCATCAGGACCCAGTTTTACCTGAACCGGTCGGAAGGAGGGATCGTCGCTGACCAGAAAGTCTTCCACTCGCACCGCCAAGGGTGTCGAGCCCGTCCAATCCAAGCGCGCCCGATTGACCCGACGGGTCACCGGATTGCCATTGAAGAGATTACCACGAAACGCTTCGGGAAAGTGGCGAGCGGCGTAGTAGGCAATTCCCGCGATCGACGTCGATCCATGATTATCCTGTGTGATCGCCGGCGCAAAACCTAGCCCGTCATGGGTCTTACTAATGCCCTCGTAATACCCACCGGGCAAAAGGAGATAAACCGGCTTGGAATGAGAGTCCGCAGTGTAGAGATCACCACGGGGATCAAAGGAAAGGCCGAACGGATTCGTTTGACCGTTCGCCCACACTTCAAAGCGCGACCCATCAGTGCGAAAGCGATACGTGTTACCACTGAGCATCTCAGTCACGCCACCCGAGCTGTCGCGAATCTCACTGCGATTGGCAAAGCCATGGGTCCCGTACACCCAGCCATCGAGCCAGTAGGTGTAATTTGAGGACATTCCATGGGTGTCCTTAAATCCAAAATCGCCATACAGTTTTTCCCGCACGTCCGCTTTACCATCACCATCGGTATCCTCGAGCCGCCAGATCGCGGGAATCGAGTACACCAGGACCGTGTCCCCTTTGGCTCCCGGGCGACGCGGCAAGGGCATCACACCGATTGGAATGTTCAGGCCCTCCGCAAACGTCCGAATCGTGCGGGGTGNNCGACACGTACAACGCATCCGTCGCCGTCTCCCGCGGTTTCGGCGGCTGGGTGACAGCTCGGAAGGCGATCCCATTGTCCTCCCAATTTTTGTCAAACGAGGCAATGAGCTCGCCGCGGGCGTCTTTCCGGGCCGGCCAAGGGTACATCTCCGTGGTGGTCACCCAAAGTCGTCCTTGCGCATCGAATGTCAGGTTGAGCGGCTTGTTGATGCCAGGCTCCGACGCGACCAATTGAATTTCAAACCCAGGAGGCAACTTGAATTGGCTTTGCTCGACTGGAGCAGACTGAAGTTTGGCCACCGCCGCGTCGCCGCGTTGCGTGTCGGGTCTCTGCGCCCAAATCGAAAGAGGAGCGACACCGAGGCCTAACGCGAGAANNTCGAACCTGCGCCCCATGAAACAGCTAGCAAACTGCGTCACGGCAAGTGTATCTGCTTAACCCCCGACTGCCCCGACAACACGCCACATTCCCTCACTCCAATTCGTCCCCTTGACTCGACACGACTGGGAGGTCACCAATCAGTTACCAACGCGCCCAAACGTCGCTCCCTCACTTCACCCAGCAGTCGCCTGGTTACACTCACGTTCCCACTTTCTTCCTTATGTCGATCCGCTCCCTTCCGTTCTGGTTTCTCTCGCGTTGGCCCAACTGTGCTCTCGCCCTTTGTCTTTCTTTAGCCGCGTTTTCATTATCGGCCGCTGATCTACGAGTCGGTATGATCGGACTTGATACCTCCCACACGGTTGCGTTCGCCAAAGTGCTCAACAATCCGGACGACCCGAACTACGTGCCCGGAGCCGTGATCACCGCAGCCTATCGGAGCGGCAGCCCCGACATGCCGGAAAAGAGCATGGCCCGTGTTCCCGGATATGCCAAGGAGCTGTCCGAAAAGTACAATGTGAAGCTCTACGACTCGATCGAGGAGTTGCTCAAAAATGTCGACGTGGTGATGATTGAAAATGTCGACGGTCGAAAGCATTTGGAAATCGCCCGGGTGGTGTTTCCCACCGGAAAACCCGTCTTCATCGACAAACCGCTCGCTGGCACCCTTGCCGAGGGAATGGAAATCGCTGAGCTCGCCAAGAAACATAACGTACCTTTTTTCAGCGCATCGTCTCTTCGTTACTCGGGAGATATTGTTCCTTTCACGAAGGAAAAAGGTAAGCTGGTCCACACCCTGATCACCCACTCTCCTTGTGAGCTGGAGCCTCATCACCCTGACTTGTTCTGGTACGGCGTGCACGGCGTAGAAATGCTCTACACCGTCTTCGGCACAGGCTGCAAAACCGTCTCCCGAGCAACCTCCAACGAAGGTGACGTCGTGACTGGCATGTGGGCCGACGGCCGCATCGGCACGTTCATTGGATACCGCCAGGCAAGGGCCGGTTATGGCTACAAAGCGATCCTCAAAGAGGGTGTGATCAACGAAGAGGTGAAGGCCAACTACGTGCCCATGCTCAAAGTGATCGTGCAGTTTTTCCAAACCCAGAAGCCGCCCGTCTCCGTCGATGAGATGCTCGAAGTTCTCGCCTTCATGGAAGCCGCAGACGAAAGCAAGCGCCAGGGCGGAAAGCCGGTTTCAGTGGCTGACGTCATGAACGCCCATCGTCAGAAACTCGCCACGACTCGTGGCACCTCCAAGTAAGGTACGTTTCTGATCCCCCGCAAAGCGCACCTCCGGGTGCGCTTTTTTTGTGCCTATTCACATCGCCTTCAACCGGGGAAAAGAAGCCGACGCAGGCGNNACCCAAAGTTGTATCCAACTATGTCAAAAGTGTAGGGATTTCCGAGCGGTGACACACATCGTCATAGCGTTGAAGATCCTAGATAAAACCAGTCGTAACCTGTTTATCATCTATTAAATACGATCCTCACCAATCCGATGCTGCTTTGAAATGGAGAGTGCGAAAATTTTTGGAAGCGGAATAGGTCACCGAAATTACCCAATTTCCCGAGCGAAGCCTTGCGCCCGCTGCTCTCGCCACTCTTTTAGTCTCTAACGTTTCCGACTACGGCAGCGAAAAGCGCCGGTGTTCCTTTCTTCTATGTCCGCTTCCTCCCCCTCTTCAAAGCGCCGCTGGTTCTTTTTTGCCCTCATCGGCGGGCTCTTCGCCGTCGGCGTCTGGTACTTCGGATTTCGAGCCAAACCCGTTCCGACTACGGGTAATTCCTGGCGTCGCGGCATGATGAGCGCCGAGGCGACTCCAGTGAAAACCGTGACGGCAGAAAAGAAAGCGCTGGCCGTTCATCTCAAATCAATTGGTACGGTCACCCCGCTCAATACCGTGACAGTCCGCAGTCGTGTGGATGGCCAATTACTCCGCGTTTTATTCGAGGAAGGCCAGCGGGTGAAAAAGGGAGATCTGTTGGCCGAAATCGATCCCAGCCCCTACCAAAACAAACTGGCGCAGGCTGAAGGTCAGCAAACTCAGAATCAAGCCCAGCTCGATAGTGCAGAGAATGATCTGCGGCGCTTGCAACCTCTCTACGAAAAAACTCTGGTGACCGCGCAAGAGTTGGAAGCACAGCAAGCGCTCGTCAACCAACGCAAAGGAGCCCTCGCGGCCTTCGCTGCACAGGTGGAAGACGCACGACTCCAACTGGCCTACACCAAAATTGAAGCACCGATCTCAGGGCGCCTAGGACTGCGTCAAGTCGATGCGGGGAACTTGATTCGCGCCGGCGACTCTGGCGGGTTGGTGGTGATCACCCAAACCCAACCCATCTCCGTCCTCTTCACCGTTCCCGAGGTTGATCTCCAGAAGGTCCTAGATCCGCTGCGCGCGGGTGAGCAGCTACCGGTGGAAGCCTGGGATCGGAGCGAGCAAAATGTATTGGCCAGTGGAGTACTGAAAACCGTCGACAATCAGATCGACATTGCCACCGGCACACTTCGTCTCAAGGCCGAGTTTACCAACGCCGACGAACGCCTTTTCCCCAATCAATTCGTCAATGTCCGCCTACGTGTACAAACGTTAGAAAACGCTGTGGTGATTCCTGCCGCCGCGGTGCAATTCGGCTCGCGTGGGACTTACGTGTACATCGTCAACGAAAAGACCCAAGCCGTCGTTCGCGACGTGGTCCTGGGGCCTGCGGATGGCACGCAACAGGCGATCATCAAGGGCTTGTCCCCCGGCGACCATGTGGTGCTGGAAGGTCTTGATCGTCTCCGCGAAGGCCGTCCTGTCACCGTGGTCAACGGACAACCCGGACAACCGACTGCCGCCGCCGGCAAATGAGCCCGTCCACACCCTTCATCCTCCGGCCAGTAGCCACCACCCTATTGATGGTGGCGTTGCTGCTATCGGGGATCATGGCCTACCGGTTGTTGCCCATCGCAGCGCTGCCCGAGGTGGACTACCCCACCATCCAAGTCTTCACCTTTCACCCCGGAGCGAGTCCACGCGTGGTCGCCAGTTCGATCACCGCTCCACTGGAACGACGATTCGGCCAGATCCCAGGGATGAACCAGATGTCCTCATCCAGCTCGGGTGGGGCCTCAGTCATCACCTNNTGCAAGTGCAGGCGGCGATCAACGCGGCGAGCAACTTGCTGCCGAACGATCTCCCGACTCCTCCCGTTTACCGTAAGGTTAACCCTGCGGACACCCCAATTATCACGCTCGCGGTGACCTCCCATAGCCTGCCATTGCCGCAGGTGCATGATTTGGTGGATACACGGGTAGCTCAAAAGTTAGCTCAAATCCCTGGTGTGGGAATGGTCAGCTTGGCCGGTGGGCAACGGCCAGCGGTGCGTATCCAGGTAAACCCCGCCGCCCTTGCTGCGCGCGGCCTGAATCTCGCGGATGTACGTGCAGCCATCAATGCGGCGAGTGTCAATCAGCGNNTGATGGATGCCAACGATCAGCTGCGCTCGGTCGAGGAGTACCGTAACTTGATCATCACCTGGCGCGACGGAGCTCCCCTCCGTCTCGGTGAAATTGCTCGGATTGAAAACGCCGCCGAGGATCGACGCCTCGCGGCCTGGGCCGACCACCTTCCTGCCGTGCTCGTCAACGTACAACGTCAGCCTGGCGCCAATGTCATCGAGGTGGTCGATCGAGTGCGAGCGTTGCTTCCCCAGCTCGGCGCCAGCCTTCCCGCCGCCGTAGAGATGACGATCCTCACCGATCGCACCCAGAGCATTCGCTCCGCAGTGCGGGACGTCGAACACGAGCTGATTTTCGCCGTCGGGCTCGTCGTCTTGGTGACGTTCATGTTTCTTNNTTTCGCCGCCACCATCATTCCGAGCATCGCGGTACCTCTCTCCCTCATCGGCACCTTCGGGGTGATGTACCTCGCTGGCTACTCTCTAAATATTCTCACGTTGATGGCCCTCACCATCGCGACTGGATTCGTGGTCGACGACGCCATCGTCATGCTAGAGAACATCGCCCGCTATCGTGAAGAGGGCGCGTCAGCAATGGAGGCGGCACTCAAGGGCGCCGCGCAAATTGGGTTCACCCTGGTTTCTCTCACGATCTCGCTCATCGCCGTACTCATCCCGCTTTTGTTCATGGGCGATGTGGTCGGTCGGCTTTTCCATGAGTTCGCCATCACCCTGGCGGTCGCTATCCTCATCTCCCTTGTGGTCTCACTCGCGCTCACGCCAATGATGTGTGCGCGTTTATTACCCTAGCATAGCCAGCATAATGCACCAGGCTTTCTCGATCGAGTGATCGCACGTTATGGCGTTTGGCTTGACTGGGTGCTCCGTCACCAGCGTATGGCTCTCCTCGCTACAATCGCGACGCTGGCCCTCACTGCCCTGCTCTACCTCGCCATTCCAAAAGGCTTTTTCCCGGTTCAGGACAACGCAGCCATCCAAGCCGTGACGGAGGCGCCGCAATCGATCTCGTTTTCGGCCATGTCTGAGCGTCAACAAGCGCTCGCCGCCAAGATTCTGGAAGACCCTTCTGTTGTGAGCCTATCGTCGTTCATTGGCGTAGATGGCACCAACGCGACTCTGAATAGCGGCCGCATGCTGATCAACTTGAAGCCGCACGGACAACGCAAGGATTCCGCCCTGGAAATCATCGATCGGCTCCGGCAGACCACACGGGAAGTTTCCGGGATCTCGGTCTACCTTCAACCGGTCCAGGAACTGACCATCGAGGATCGCGTTAANNACGAGTGGGTACCCGAAGTGATCGCTCACCTGCAATCCCTGCCGCAACTCGCCGACGTGGCGAGCGATCTTCAAGACCAGGGTCTGCAAGCTTTCGTGGAGATCGATCGCGATGCCGCCAGCCGTCTCGGCATCAGTGTCGCAGATATTGATGACGCCCTCTACAGCGCCTTTGGTCAGCGTCAGATTTCTACCCTCTTCACGCAAACCAGTCAGTACCGAGTCGTGCTCGAGATGGATCCCCGACTCATCCGTGGGCCGGCCACGTTGGGAAGCATCTATGTAAATGCCGGCAACGGTCAGCCCATTCCGCTTTCCAGCATCGCCAAAGTCTCCGAACGCGCCACGACGCTTCTAATCAACCACGTGGGGCAGTTTCCCGCCGTCACGATCTCTTTCAACTTGGGACCTGACGCTTCCCTCGGCGACGCCGTTTCGGCCATCGAGAGAGCCAGTCAGGAGCTCGAACTACCGGCGGCCATTGAAATGCGTTTCCAGGGTGCAGCCCACGCCTTCCGATCCTCCCTCTCCAGCACGCTTTGGCTCATCCTCGCAGCCGTGGTGACCATGTACATCGTGCTGGGAATTCTCTACGAGAGCAGTATCCACCCGATCACTATTCTCTCCACGCTACCCTCCGCCACGCTCGGTGCGTTGCTCGCACTCAAACTCACCGGGCAGCCTCTCGACATGATCGCGGTGATTGGAATTATCCTCCTGATCGGCTTGGTGAAGAAAAACGGNNATCATGATGATCGACTTCGCGCTGGAAGCCGAGCGCCGGCAGGGACTCTCTCCTCGCGAAGCGATCTACCAGGCCGCGCTTCTCCGTTTCCGCCCGATTCTGATGACTACCCTGGCGGCGCTGTTCGGGGCTCTTCCCTTGATGTTTGCCTCAGGGTCAGGCGCCGAATTACGCCAGCCGCTGGGTCTGGTCATGGTGGGTGGTCTCCTCGTTAGCCAGGTGCTCACGTTGTTCACCACACCGGTGGTCTATCTGTTTTTCGACCGACTCGCCGGGCGCAAACCCGCGAAAAAATCCACTCAGCCGCCGGNNAACCGACCGCTGCCCATTAGCCCTCACGACTGAACGTATCCCCTCCTCGCCATGAACCTCTCGAGGCCTTTTGTCCGCCGTCCCGTCGCGAGTTGCCTGCTGGCGGTGGCCATAGTTCTGGTGGGGATACTGGCGTACGGTCTCCTGCCCGTCTCCCCTCTGCCACAGGTGGATTTTCCCACCATCCGCGTCAGTGCTTCGCTACCGGGAGCGAGTCCTGAAACGATGGCATCGGCGGTGGCTACGCCTCTCGAGCGCGCCTTTGGAAGTATTGCCGGGGTGACTGGAATCAATTCCAGCAGTAATCAGGGTTCGACGGGTATTATCCTGGAATTTTCATTCGATCGCGACATCAACGCGGCCGCGCGCGACGTACAGGCGGCCATCAATGCTGCCCGCTCGCAACTCCCCGCGGGCATGCCAGGCAATCCCAGCTATCGGAAGGTGAACCCCTCTCAGGCGCCGATTATGGCGCTGGGTTTGAGTTCCCCTAACCTAGCCCCGGGCGAGCTCTATGATGTGGGTTCGACCATCCTGGCGCAGAAAATCTCTCAGATCTCCGGCGTCGGAGAGGTTACCGTCGGCGGTAGTTCGCTTCCCGCCGTGCGCGTCCAGCTTAACCCTCATGCGCTGGCCCACTATGGGATTGCCTTGGATGAGGTTCGCCGGGCGATCAGCGAGACGAACTCCTTAAACCCTCGCGGCGCTCTGGAACAAGGTGAGCGTTCCTGGCAAGTGCAGACTAGCGATCAGCTGCGTCGCGCCGAGCAGTACCTTCCGTTGATTATCCGCTATCGCGATGGTGCGCCGGTGCGTTTGGGTGATGTCGCACGCGTGACCGACTCCGTGGAAGATCGCTACAGTAGCGGATTTCACAACGAGCGCCCGGCGGTGCTTTTGATGATCAGCCGTCAACCCGGGGCCAACATCATCGCGACCATCGATGCCATCAATGAACAACTTCCGGCATTGCGTGCCTTGCTGCCAGAAGACGCTGATCTCGCAGTGGTGATGGATCGTTCTCCCGGAATTCGCGCCACTCTCAAAGAAGCCCAATTCACGCTGATCCTCTCTGCGATGCTGGTGATGGTGGTCGTGCTGGTTTTCCTGGGGAGCGCGCGCGCCGCATTGATTCCCAGCTTAGCTATTCCGGTTTCGCTGATCGGCACCTTTGGGATCATGTACCTTTACGGATTTTCGCTCAACAACCTCTCCCTCATGGCGCTTATCGTCGCCGCAGGATTGGTGGTAGACGATGCCATCGTAGTTTTGGAAAACATTTCGCGCCACATCGAACGCGGGCTTTCGCCCTTCCGCGCCGCGATGA
Organism: Opitutaceae bacterium UBA6669; assembly: GCA_002455175.1. Taxonomy (GTDB): domain Bacteria; phylum Verrucomicrobiota; class Verrucomicrobiia; order Opitutales; family Opitutaceae; genus UBA6669. The sequence goes on along the minus strand of DKKJ01000279.1, from coordinate 4,573 downwards.
AGGGATCCGGCGAAGTGGGGTTCACGCTCTTGGCGATGAACCTTTCGTTGGTGGCCGTCTTTGTTTCGATTCTCTTCATGGGCGGATTGGTGGAACGCCTCTTCCGCGAATTCTCCATCAGTTTGGCTGCGGCGATTACCGTATCGCTCGCCGTTTCCCTCACGCTCACTCCCAGTCTGTGCGCTCGATGGCTCAAGCCGAGTCACCAGAAAAACCAAAGCGCCTTCGCCCGGATCACGGGCCGATTATTCGACCGCCTAAAGGAAGGATACGCGAAAACGCTAGCGTGGGTCATTCAGCACTCGACGCTGACCTTGATCACTCTCGCCGGGACGATTGCGTTGACGGTCACCTTGTACATCCACATCCCCAAGGGCTTTCTTCCCCAGCAAGACACGGGGCAGGTCCTGGGCTTCGTTCGTGGCGATGACGGATTCTCCTATCAAGTCATGCAGCCGAAGATCGAGGTGTACCGGCAGCTTCTTTTGGCCGACCCGGCCGTGCAAGACGTGATCGGCACCAGCGGCGGTGCCAACGGCACGAGCAACTCGCGGATCATGATTCGGCTCAAGCCGCTCAAAGAACGCGGCGTCTCAGCCACAGAAGTCATCAATCGTATCCGCGCCAAAGCCCCCAAGGTTCCAGGGGGAATATTGTGGATGAGCGTATCTCAAGACATCGACATGCCGCGCTCCTCGGATGGCAGCTCGTACGACTTCACCCTCCTTGCACCCGAACTCTCGCTGCTACGCGAATGGGGTCCCAAGGTTTCTCTGGCGCTACGCGATCTGCCGGAGTTGGTCGATGTCGATGCCCCGTCCGATCGCGGAACCAAGATGGTTCGACTCCATATCGACCGCGAAGCTGCCCGCCGGTTGGGCGTCGATATGCGCATGGTGACGCAGGTGCTCAACAGCTCCTTCAGTCAGCGACAAATTTCCACCCTCTACGACACGCTCAATCAGTACCGTGTGGTCATGGAGTTGGAACCTCAATACACGGAGGACCCCGTGGTGCTTGATCAAGTCCAAGTGATCGCCGCTAACGGCACGCGCGTGCCGCTCTCCTCGTTTGCACGCTACGACTACTCCTTGATCGACGATCGGGTACGCCATAGCAGCCAGTTTGCCGCCATCAACATCGGCTTCTCTCTCGCGCCAGGCGTATCCCTCGAGGAAGCGGTCGCCGCGATTGATCGAGCGGTGGCTGGGATCATGATGCCAACCGAAATCCATGGACGGCTTTCTGGGACCGCTCAGACGTTTCAGCGCTCGCTGCAAAATTAGCCGTTCTTGATTCTTGGTGTCCTCGTGGCCGTTTACCTGGTCCTGGGCATTCTCTACGAAAGCCTCGTCCATCCCATCACCATTCTTTCCACGCTCCCGTCAGCCGGCCTGGGCGCCCTCCTCGCATTGCAGCTAACGGGTACGGAGTTCACGCTCATCGCCTTGCTCGGTCTGTTCCTGCTCATCGGGATTGTGATGAAGAATGCGATTCTCATGATCGACTTTGCCCTGGAAACAGAGAAGAAGCTCAACCTTCCTCCACGCGCTGCCATCTATCAGGCGGCAGTCATGCGTTTCCGTCCCATCTTGATGACCAACCTCGCGGCTCTCTTGGGCGCTCTGCCACTGGTCCTCGCTACGGGTGAAGGCGTGGAGATGCGGCGGCCCTTGGGCCTAGCCATCATTGGGGGTCTGGCCGTGAGTCAGCTCCTGACTCTCTACTCGGTACCGGTCGTTTACTTGTGGCTGGACCGTCTGCGGCGGNNTTTGAGGCCCCAGTGGCCGAATCGACGGCAGCCAAGTCCTGACCGAGGCGCCCCGAACGCCCACAAGCAACCAATTGGCTTAATCCCTGACGGTTCGTCCTGACGGTCGGTCGTCTGGGTCATTGCGTTAAGACCTGAGAAGCGTTTTGCTGGGTTAGCCATGTCTGCTGAAACACCTGCTCCGGTCACTGAACCTTCGGACTTTATCCGCGATATCGTCGCCGCGGATGTCGCTGCGGGTCGGTACCAGAAGATCGTCACGCGTTTTCCTCCAGAACCCAATGGGTACCTACATATTGGACATGCAAAGTCCATATGTCTCAATTTCGGCATCGCTCGAGAACAGAACCGTCGGTGCAACCTCCGTTTCGACGACACCNNTAGCGGCTGGGCGGAAGCGCATCTCGGGTTTAAAGCCCGGGGCAGCAAACCGTCGCAGACAACCGTGGACGGCAAACCAGATCGCTCCATCGCCGCCACTTCCCCTGATGGTCCAGATGCTGAGCCGTTTTTCGCGAGCGATTACTTCGACGCACTTTATGACTATGCTCTCACCTTGATCAAAAAAGGGCGGGCGTACGTCTGCGATCTTTCCCCTAAAGAAACCGATGAGTACCGGGGCGCGCCCGACAAACCAGGGAAAGATTCCCCCTGGAGAAATCGCTCTATCGAGGAGAACCTCGAACTCTTCCAGCGGATGCGCGCAGGGGAGTTTCCTGACGGAGCTCGTTCCCTACGGGCCAAGATCGATATGGCAGCGCCCAACGTTTGGCTGCGCGACCCGCTCCTCTACCGCATCCGTCATGTCGCCCATCACCACACCGGCAACGCGTGGTGCATTTATCCGCTGTACGACTACGCTCACTGCCTGAGCGATTATTTAGAAGGCATCACTCACAGCATCTGCACCCTCGAATTCGTCGACCATCGCCCCCTCTACGACTGGATCCTCGAATCACTCGATCTCCCTCGGCCCCTGCCCCACCAGTACGAGTTCGCGAAACTGGTTCCCGGATACACCCTGGTTTCCAAGCGGAAGCTTCTCCAACTCGTCACGTCTAAGGTAGTCTCGGGTTGGGATGATCCGCGCATGCCGACACTCTCCGCGTTGCGCCGCCGTGGAATCCCCGCGGCCGCGTTGCGCAAATTCGTCATCGGCGTCGGTGTGACCAAGTATGGGAGCGTCACGGACATCGCCTTATTCGAGCACGCAGTCCGCGAGGAGCTCAACGCCTCTGCGGAACGTCGTCTGGCGGTGCTCAAGCCTATCAAAATCGTGCTGACCAATCTTGCCCCGGGCGAGTCCGTTGCGTGCGAGGCCGTCAACAATCCGCAGGCTGAAACTCCCACCAAACGTCCGCTGGCCTTGACCCGGGAGGTCTACATCGAGTCCGACGACTTTGCCGAGGTCCCTCCGCCCAAGTACTTCCGTCTAAAACCCGGTGGCGAGGTGCGACTCAAGTACGCGTGCATCATCAAGCTCGACGAAATCATCAAAGATACGTCGGGGGCGATCACCGAGCTGCGGTGTACGGCTGACCTCACGACACGCGCCGGCCAACCGAACGCCGACCGCAAGGTCAAGGGAACCATCCATTGGGTGAGCGCCGACCAAAGTATCCCTGCCGAGGTGCGGCTGTATGACCGTCTCTTCAGTGTTCCAGAGCCCGCCAAGGAAGAGGATTTTCTCAAGGTCTTAAACCCTCACTCCCTCGAGGTGGTAGAAGCCCGTCTTGAGCCGAGCTTGCGTGGCGCCAAGGCCGGTGACTGTTACCAGTTCGAACGTCTGGGTTACTTCACGATCGAGGCAAAAGACAGTTCAGCGGAGAAGCTGGTTTTCAATCGAACCATCACGTTGAAAGACACCTGGTCGAAGTAATCGCGACTACGCTCTCAACACTCACGAAAAAGCCAGCCGACATCGGCTGGCTTTTTTTGCGGAGATGAGATCAGCGAGCAACCCCTTTGCTCTACGCGGGCATTACGCTCGTTATTTCACCACAGGCCGGATAACGATGTTACGGTAGGAAACAGCGCCGTGATCGCCTTGAAGATAAAGAGGCCCTGGACGAAATTGATCTGACCACATCGCGCCACCCGTCACGCCTTCGAGCGGAGCATTATCAATGATCGTTTTGCCATTGAGGATAACCGTGGCATGGCGATCGACGAGCGTGATATCGAGGGTCTGCCATTCGCCAGGTGGCTTCTCGGCCGCCACCGCCGGCACGATTCGACTGTAAATCGCACCCATGTGGTGAGAATCGAGGGGCTTCTGGTAGGAATCGAAAACCTGAACTTCGTAAATTCCGCGGAGATAGATCCCGCTGTTGCTGCCCTGCGGGATGTTGACCTCGAGCTTGAGATTGAAGTCTTCGAATTCCCGATCCGTACGGAGATTCGCATAGCGAACCTTGGGCTGGCCGTCCACTTGGGGAGCGGGCTCATTCACCAAGGCACCATTCTTGATCTTCCACGCGCTCGGCATGTCCTTTTCCTTGAGTGACCACCCCGAAAGGTCGCGTCCGTTCAGAAGCGAGATGGGCTCGCCAAACTTGACCTTGGAAAGATTTGGGGCGGAAGGAAGTGCAGGAATCCGTTTCCCAGTGAACTCGGCGCGATCAAAGCCTTCTGCATTTCCCCGCGGCGCGACCCGGGTGAGCTTGAGCGTATCGCCTTCAGCACGAGCCGTGATCGTTTCGGTTACCTGCTGTGTACGGATCACTTTTCCACTCGCATCTTTCCGCTGCACCTCACGCACGCGGGTAACGGTGGCAACTCCATCAGCGATCACCACATTTG
>DKKJ01000332.1 GCA_002455175.1 Opitutaceae bacterium UBA6669 | reverse complement strand
CGTTCGCTCAAGGCCGTCCCTGGATCAAACCGAAACCCTGCTGGGCCATCCGAGTAATTCTCGATTGCAGGAAGGAGATGCCCTGGCTGACCCGGAAAAGGAGGCTTCCAATAACCTTCCACCATCCAGGGACTCGCCTCCGCCATATACTGGAAATTACAACGCCACCCCGTATCTGAACCCTCCATAATGCTNNCGTTATCAACCGCAAAGAGGTCTCCCCACTCGTCGAACGCTGGCTCCTGCGGATTTCTCAGGCCGTGCGCGTACACCTCAAAGCCACTCCCGTCCGGCTCAATGCGCATCACCGCACCTTCGTTAGGATAGTAGAATCGCCGACCTTCCTTGGAGAGGACATTCAGTCCCTTGTCTCCAATGCTCCAGTAAATCCGTCCATCAGGCCCGACACTCAGCCCATGCATGTCGTGTCCGGCATAGGCAAGATGGATACCGAATCCATGAACGACGATCTCGCGAATATCCGCGACGCCATCATCATCGGTGTCTTTGAACCGCCAAAGGTCCGGCGCGATCGTCGCGTAGACNNCCCTTCGGCAAAAACGGTCATTTTATCCGCCGTGCCATCGCCATCGGTGTCCCGAAGTTGGTAAATGCGCTCGGTATGAAAGGTCAGATCCTTCCAGTCAATTGAGCCGTCCTGATTGTGATCTCTAAGCATTCCGCGCGGCTGGCGGAGTTTGCCCGGCGCTAACTCGCGATGGAAAAACGCTTTCTTTTCCTCCACACTCGTGAGCCCTACGTCGTCGGGGATCCACATCCGGTGTTCGCGAATATCTAAATCGCCGACTTTGCGACGCGTGGTTGCAGCCACATAAACACGCCCTTGCGGATCTACAGCGCACGCCACGGGATCAGGCACATTGATAGCTCCGGACCACTTGGTCAAAGCCAGCGCACGGCCACTTCCAGAAGCAGATTGCGCCGAAAGCGCGAGGGGGGAAAGCCAGCAGATGACGCCTGCAACCCAGGCGACGTTCAGGGAGGTAACAACAGATCGGGGCATACCAGCTCCCACAGTGCGGCTCCTTCCCTCCCTCGCAAACCGGATCTTGGAATTCACTTTCAAAATCTACTCATTCAAAATGAGGGAACCGACTTTGGCGGGGTCCTGTCAGAGCGCTCGTCCACGTCCCGGCCCTGTCCGCTTTAATGGGAGAGCGCTTAAGGACAATAGTTTCCAAAAATCAACCGACTCTCAGCAGCCTTCTCGTTCTGGATTTAATTTGCGGTATACAGCTTCACCTGCCGAACTCTCCTTCGAATGAAAAAAGTCATTTTTCCCCTGATTGCTCTCGCCCTCATTTCCCCGTTCTCCTTCGCCCAGGACAAACCCAAGGGTGACAAAAAGGAAACACAGCTTGAGTCGTCGATGGACAAACTGAGCAGTGCGTTCCGCAAGCTCCGTCGCCAAATCACGGACCCTTCTAAGAACGAAAATTCTTTGGAATTGGTGGCCTCCATCCGGGCCGCCGCCGAAGAATCCACCAAGCTGGAACCTGCGAAAGCCGCTGATATCCCCGCCGACAAACGCGCTGCGTTCGTCGCTGAGTATAAGAAGCAGATGCAGGAATTTCTTGTCCAAGTTGACGCCCTGGAGGCCGCTTTGAAGGCCAAGAATAACACGAGCGCCGATGAAATCGTGAAAAAGTTGGCTGCCTCGCAAAAGGCGGGCCACAAGGAATTCAAGCGCGAGGAGTAATCCTCGCTGGTTACGCAGATAATGACCGCGATCCCTCCTTCGATCGCGTCGTTGCCGGATCGCTTTCGCGAGTACCGCGACCTTTTGATCACCTGGTGTGATCAAAACTCCGGAAGCGATCACGCCACTGGCCTGAAGGCCATGTTGGAGTTGCTCGTCGCACGGCTTTCTCAACTCCCGGGCTCACTGGAAAGTGTCGACCTTGCCGGCACATCCGCACAAGCCTTACGACTCCGGGTGCGGCCTTCTGCTCCGCTGCAGGTGTGCTTAAGCGGGCACTACGACACGGTGTACTCCGCGGACCATCCGTTTCAGCGGTGCTCGCTGGTCGACGACGTCACGTTAAGGGGCCCGGGTGTGGCCGATATGAAGGGAGGTTTGGTCACGATGTTAGCTTGTCTTGAGGCGTTCGAACACACGGACGTTGCAGCCCACTTAGGCTACGAGGTGATCCTCAGTCCGGACGAGGAAATCGGCACTCCAGGTACCGCACCTGTCCTCGCGGAGTCAGCAAAGCGNNGCAAAGCGGCACCACTTTGGACTCGTTTTCGAGCCGTCCCGCCCGGAAGGAAGTATGGTAAGGACCCGCAAAGGAGTGGGCACTGTTTCAGTGGTATGTCGCGGCCGTGCCGCGCATGCCGCCATCGCCAGCGAGGGTCGCAATGCTATTGCCGCACTCGCGGAGTACCTCGTTGCCGTTCATAAGATTCCTCGTGAGCTCGAGGGGATCTTAGTCAACATTGGGCGAATTGAAGGCGGGTCGTCCGCAACCAACATTGTTCCCGACTTAGCCCGCGCGGAAATCGATGTACGCCTCAGTCGGCCTGACGACGAACGTCGGCTCCTCGATCGGCTTGATGAATTGGCTGAACCGATCCGGGAAAGAGAAGGCTATCGCCTCGAAGTGCACCCCCACCTGACGCGTCCGCCAAAGGGCACGGGCGTCGCTGAAGCCACTGCTTTCGCGGCCATGCAGAAAGTGGCCAACGATCTAGGTTTTCCTCCGCTCACCTGGGTCGATTCCAGCGGGGGATCCGACGGTAACCTCCTATACGCTGCAGGCCTGCCAAACCTCGACGGCGTGGGCCCGATCGGTGATCATCTCCATAGTGACCGTGAATGTTTGTATCTTCCAAGCTTGATGCCGCGAGCTCAGCTTGTCGCGTGGTTTCTAGTTCGCCTGGCTCGCGGAGAAATCACTCTGCCCCGCGCGTGAGCGCGTACGCGCCCAAGGCCGCTCAGGTTAAGCTCGTGGATGCCGCCTGCTTGTCCGCAAAAAGCTGTTTATCGATCTTGTTGGCGGTGATGACCCCGTAATTGATCGTTCCCAGCCATCCGGACATAATGATCCCCACGCTCCCCGCATGATAGAGCCCAGCGATTTGCTCCGACAGACCCATCGAAACTCCGAGGCCTTCAAACTTTGTTCCAAAGGACGTGCCGAGCATATGAGTCGTGTAGCGTTCGATTGTGCGAGGTGTGGCCGCCTCCTTCCAATCGATTTTCCCGCGAACATCGGGAATAAATTTTTCCAACGCCACCAGAGACTCTTCGATTAAACGCTGCTTATGCTGCTCGTAGTCCGCCTCGGTGAGGTCATGCCAATCTGGATACTTCCCGTTGAGCGACACCACCACCGTGTAACGTTCTGATCCAGGACGGGTCTCGGGATAATACACGGAGAAAGTCCGACTTGAGGTGTGGAAGTCCGTTAGCTCAGAACTGTCAAACTTCGGTGCCGACGAGGTGAAGACCAGATCGCCAATATGCGGGATACTTTCGCCTTTGCGTATGCCAAAATAAACCTGACACGAGGACGAATTGATCCGGACGGCTCGCGCGGCGGTGAGAAAATCCTCCTTGAAGTATTCTTCGCCCGCCAAACGGAACACGGTATTTTTGATATTGGCGTTGGAAAGCACGGCCTTGGCCCGGATGGTCCGCCCTCCCTTGGCCACGATTCCTGCCACCACCGGCTTGCCGTGACGCTCTTCGATCAAAATCCGCTCGACCAAGACTCGTTTCCGGCACTCCACGCCGTTCTTTTTCAGCTCGGCCACCATCTTCGCGATGAGCAGATCGGATCCTCCTTGGAAGGTGAAGACCCCCGCCCCCATGAAGTTGGAGAAAACGATCCCATAAGTGATCGCAGG
>DKKJ01000285.1:35453-51674 GCA_002455175.1 Opitutaceae bacterium UBA6669 | reverse complement strand
GCGGATGGAATCCGGCAGATCGACATCAAAGTGCCCGCTCAAGCCGGGCTTGTAATCAAACGTGTCGAGCTGCGAAGGCCCGCCGTTCATGTGCAGATAAATTATCCGCTTGGCGGTCGGCGCGAAGTGCGGGAACCCAGGGAGTGGGGGATGGACCCGTGGAGGCGCGGCATCGGGCACAGCGGCGCGGAGGCGTGGCCCGAGGAGGTTGAAAGCCACTCCGCCCATGGCCAAGCCCGCTCCCGAGAAAAACTGGCGACGTGTCAGATGGTTGAGGAAATCGTAGCAAGGATTCATCGGGATCAATTTCTGGAGACGGCTTCGTCGAGATTCAGAACTAGGTTAGTCACTAAGGTCCAGGCGGCTACCTCCGTTGCGGGAAAAAGTCCGCTTGGCTTGGATTCTCCATTAGAGAGAACCTCTGCGGCGGCTTGAGGGTTCTGCGAATAGTGCTGGCGGTGCGTTTGAAGGGTTTCCAGAAGTAAGGTCGATTCGCTGTCGGTGGGAGCGCGAGCGATCACACTGCGAACAGCGAAGGCGATCCGGCTGGCATCGCTGCCAGGCTGAGAAAGAAGCCGTTCAGCGAAAGCGCGCGCGGCTTCGATGTGTTGGACATCATTCATAAGCGCGAGAGCCTGTAACGGAGTGTTGGATCGTCCCCGGCCCACACAGAACGTTNNGAAGGTGTAAAGGCTGCGTCGATACAAGGCTTCACCCTTGTCCTGTTCGTAGACCCGGGTGTTGCTCCCACCGAAAGCGACAGGCTCCCAGATGTTGGTGGGTTGGTAAGGACGCACCGGTGCGCCTCCGATGGTGGGAACAAGGAGACCGGAGATCGCGAGGGCCTGGTCTCGTAGCACTTCGGCGTCGAGTCGTGGACGTGAGGCGTGAGCGAGGAGCGTATTGTAGGGATCGCGATCCAGGATTGCGGGTGAGACCCGCGATTCCTGTCGGTAGGTGCGAGAGGTGACGAGCAAGCGCACCAGCCGTTTCACATCCCAACCGGTGTCTACGAACTCGCTTGCCAGCCAGTCGAGGAGCTCTGGATGCGTCGGTGGGGTGCTTTGGGCGCCGAAATCGCCGGGAGTCCGGACGAGTCCGGCCCCGAAGATCTGTTGCCAGAAACGATTGACGGTGACCCGAGCGGGAAGAGGGTTTTCGCGATCGACCAACCACCGTGCGAAATCTAGGCGAGACAGGCGTTCGCCCGTTTTTTTCGGGGCGGGGAGAAATGCGGGTGTAGCCGGTTCAACCAATTCCCCGGGTTTGTCATATTGGCCACGAATCAAAATGTGGGCGGGGCGGGCCTGGGCCAGCTCTTGGGAAATCAGCGTTCCGGGATAAGTGAGCTCGTAGTAGATCTGTTCTGACATCACCTGCCGGGTGGCATGATGCTCTTTTTCCACTGCGGCACGGGTGGGGCCGNNGGTACTGCTTGAGACGCTCTTTTTCCTCATCGGTTTGTTGGGTAGGAGAGAGGCCGATAAGGAATTTAATGTCATGACGCAAAGGTACACCTTCGACGAAGCGGGCATTGCGAACCAGTGCTCTTGCCCAAGCGGCAGGGGTGAGCAAAGGATCGTCGAGAGCGCTATGGGTACTAAGATCGGCGCCAGCTTGATCCCACCAGGCGGCACCATCGCTTTGAGCGATTTGTAGGCCTGTGTAATCATCGCCTGGTTCTATACCCACGTCACATGACTTGAGGGCAAGTCGAGTATAGGTGCCAGCGGGAGGGAGCGGACCAGCGTGGAAGGAGTCACCGGCGATTTCTGGACCGAAGGCAGACGGGTCGCCCCAGATCATCCGCTGGGTCTTTCCGTCCCGAGTGAACTGGAGGCTGATCGCCCGCGGAGGACGATCGGGGTCAGGACGAACGTGAATGAAAGCCGTAGCTTCTGCTTCGACCTTCAGGAGAGCATCTCCGGCGGAAAAAGCGAAGTGATGTTCGCCTTTTCCTTCAATGCGGAGTGCGCGCTCGCCGGCCACTACGGGGACAGACGTGCCGCTTTTCCAAACTCCAGCGTGGGCAGGAGGTGTTTTTCCGAAAAGAGATGAGAGCGGCGCATCGCTGTCTTCTGCCCAGATGACCTGATAGCTGGCGGGCTTTTTCTCCCACTTCGGAATGGGGTTTGCCGCAAGTTCGGCGTCCACCTTTTTCGACAAAGCCGCTTCACTGGGCACAATCGCCGCGGTAAGTTCGGCAATACGATGCTGCGTCTCTTCATCAGGAGCCACGACTAAGATGGGACCCGGTAGACGAATATTTCCGTCCCAGACGCGATCCGCTAAGCCTTTGAAAATAGCGCCCATCTGGTAGTATTCCTTTTGGGTCATCGGATCGAATTTGTGATCGTGACAGGAAGCACAGTTGGCCGTGAGTCCCAGCCAGACAGCGGACGTGGTGTCCACACGATCGGCGGTATTGCGCATCTCGGCTTCTTCTTCAATCGCGCCGCCCTCAGACGTGGTCAGATGATTGCGATTGTACCCCGTGGCGATGAGCTGGTCTGCGCGGGGGTTGGGAAGTTGATCACCGGCGATTTGATCGACGGTGAACTGGTCGAAGGGAAGATTTCGGTTGAAGGCCTTCACTACCCAGTCGCGATAGGGCCAAATCATCCGAATGTTGTCCAGGTGAAGACCGTGGGTGTCGCCGTAGCGCACCGCGTCGAGCCAGTGACGCCCGAAGTGTTCGCCGTAGCGAGGTGACGCCAGCAACCGATCCACGGCGCGCTCGTACGCACCGGGTTGCTTGTCGGCTAGGAAGGCGTCGATTTCGGCGACTGTGGGAGGAAGTCCCGTCAGATCGAGCGTGACGCGCCTCAAAAGGACTTCCGGAGACGCGGAGGGTGAGAGCGCTAGTTTGGCCCGAGCCAGCTTGGCGCTGACGAACGTATCCACCGGGTTTTCCTCCTGAGCACGGGTAGACAAGGCAGGACTCTCGATTTCAGGCAAGGCAGGGCGTTTGACCGGTTCGAACGCCCAATGGTTTTGATAAACGGCACCTTGCTCAATCCACCGTTTGATAAGATCGCGCTGTTCGGCGGTGAGGGGCTTTTTATGAGAATCTGCGGGGGGCATCACCTCGTCTTCGAAGGGACTGATGATGCGCTGCCACAATTCAGAGCTTTCCAAGTCGCCTGGCACCACGGCCCGAACCCCTTTGATGTCCGCCATCGCTCCCTCTGCCGTATCCACGCGCCGATCTCCTTTGCGGTGCGCGGCGTCGGTGCCGGGACAGGCAAAGCAGTTATCCGAAAGGATCGGGCGGATGTGGGTATTGAACGTGATAGGCTCCTCCGCAAAAAGTGGGGAGCCGATCAGAGTGGCGAAGAGGGCGAGGCGGAGATGGGTCATTGCATGAGGCCGGGCGAGGGCCTGAGTGCGACCTCAGGATCCTTTCGCCTTGGAGGCGGGGACGGTAGTGGCCGGTATGCCCCGGCCTCCGGTATCATCCACAGGCCCTGGCACAGGTCCACTCAAGTCGTAGTTATCGTCACTGATTTTTCGGGCGCGGCCCGGAAGCTTCAAGAGCTTATCCATGTCGGCCCAATAGCGCAAATAGACTTCCCGCGGAGTGCAGTTATTTTTGATGGCGAGNNCATGACTCGCACGGTGCCAAGTGCCTGATCAGTTACACTGATATTGCGACCGGCCATGAACAGATTCTCGATATTCACCGAATACAGACAGCGGTAGGGAATCGGGTAGCCGAAGTCGCGGTCGATGCGTCGATCATGCTGAGCGATAGCGATAAATGGGTTGTCGGGGAATTTGCCGGCGTATTCCTTACGAGGGAAATGCAAATCGATGCTCCAGGTGCTGGGGACGCAGCCGTCAGGGAAATCGCGTTTGGTGATGATGTCCTCGTGAGTGAGCATCACATCACCGACGATGCGGCGCGATTCGCGGGTTCCACCGATGTAAGCGACCCAGTCGAGTTTAGCGTTGGGGTGCTCAGCTTTGCCGTCGCCGTTTTTCATCGCGTTGAACGCACCGAAGACCGCTCGGAGATTCCAATCGCGGATCAGCTCCAGGTCATTGATAGGGTGTTTGTTGAAACCGCTTTCCCAAAACCACTCTCCCTTGCCCATTTCTGCCATATCGGCCTTGCCGGGCTTTGGGTAGGGAAAGTCTTCCATCGTCAAAGGGAGAGCCCACGGCGTTTCGGGAAACGCGCGGGTTTCAGGTGCATTGCTCCACACCCACATATTGCTCATACCCAAGAGGTCTTTGAGTTCGATTTCGTACTTGGCTCCGGCGAGATGAGCCAGGGTACCGTGCCCGGTACAATCGGAGAACAGTTTACCTCGAAAAACGCTTTCGCGGCTGGTGGAGGTGTTCAACGAGGTGACGGAAATGATCCGGTTGTTTTCGGACTTGGCGGCATAAACGTGCTCGTTGAGGAAGAGTGAGATGTTCTTCTCGGAGCGGATGAGGGCCTCTTTTTCGGCGTCGCCAAATTCCTCATACAAACCGGGTGAGTTTTTGGCCTTGTCGGCAAACTCCTCGATGATTTCGCCGATGTGCGGGTATTTGCCGCGGCGAATCAAGCCCATCGACCAGACGCGGATTTCCGAACTGCCGTTACCGCCGAGGACTCCGCGGTTTTGGATGAGGGCCACTTTAAGTCCCATCCGTGCGGCAGAAATTGCACTGCCCATGCCGCCGTAGCCGCCACCGACTACGACCAAATCAAATTCACCGCGGTCTTCGGGAGACGCGGGAAGAGAAAGCACTTTTTTGCGCCAAGAGGAGAGTGGCGCGTTATCATTGGGTGGAGTTTCTTTGAGGTCGGTTGTGAAATAGAGGGCGTCGCAACGTCCGTCGAAACCCGTGAGATCGCGGAGCGCGATCGTGGTTTTCGGCTGGGTGATCTTTACTTCTCCGCCGTCCTGCCAAAACCAGGTGGCGCTTTCTGTCCCAAAGGTGGCGGACAAGGCGTTGCCATTGATGAGGACTTGGAACTTTCCTGGCGCTCCCGGAGCTTTCCAATGGGCGACCCAATCCTTGGTGCGCACCCACATGCGATACGTGCCGGCCTTGGGGAACTGGACGGTCGTAGAGGCGTCCTTGACCGCGGTGCCAAGACCGTGGGCGATCAGATACGGAGACCCCATGATCTCGATGAATTGAGTGTCAAGTGACCATCCACCCCGTTCTTGGAAGCTTTCCGCTTCGACGAGGAGGCGGTCGGCGGCGAAGACAGGCAGGGCGAGTAGAGGGAAAAGCAGGAATGTAAGAAAACGTTTCATAATGACGGGTTGGGTCGAAAAGGCGAGGGTAGCAAGGAAGGTAGAAGCGTAGCAGTGCGGGAAAAAGCGCACGCAATCCGCGATGTCCCCGCAGTCCAAACGAGGATCAACGTTGAAAGGCGAGGCCAGATTGTGGAGGATCGCGAGCGCGGAGCAACTCGCTCCGGGAACTGCGAGACGACTCCACGGCCAATCTCGNNATAACAGCATGGGGCGAGTTCAAGTTCAATCAAGAGGGGTGACCCAACTAGGGCAAGGGAGAGTCTGGTGAATACGTTCACCACGCAGCCTCTATCATCATCACTAAAATTCTATAGCATCCCGCTCCAAGAAATAGAGTTCTGTGTTCGCTGCCCTCGAGAAGAGGAGTCTGGCTGGCCTAAACGCTGGGAGCTTTGGTGAACCATTTCACTGACGCGGATNNGAGGGACCGGCGGGGTGAGAAACGAGCGCCGCCCCACACCTGCCGGAGTTTTCTCCGGTGATCCCAAACCCCAACCCCCTTATGAAACTGTGCCTTCCCGCATGCACTGTGGCGGTGCTTGCTTGGTTAACGACCAGCGCTTCCGCTCAAACAACGTCCGCGAGCTCTCCTTCTCAAACGGCTTCCGGTGAGACTCCGATCACTCTTTCGGCGTTTCAGGTGAGTAGCTCCAAAGACAGCGGCTATCGGGTGCAGAATGCGGTTGCCACTACGGGTATCGCTCAGGCTTTGATCGACACGCCATTGCCGATCACAGTGGTTACGGAGGAGTTCCTGCGAGACGCGGGACTGCGCGGATTTACGGGAGCGGTTTCGTACATCAGCTCGATCTCAACCGATCCCCATGCGGGGAACGGAAATTACGCTCCAGGTGCTGGGGCCAGTCAGGGAAATCTGAATCGTTTTCGTGGTCAGCCGGTCAACGGGACCTTCCGCAATGGACTTCGCCTCACGCACGGTTTCGACACGGATAATGTCGACCGTATTGAGGTAGCGAAAGGACCGTTGGCGGTGTTCGTGGGGGGAGCCACGCTGGGTGGGGAGGTCAATATCGTGACCAAGCAACCTCAGTTCGCGCGAAAGGGAGAAGTGACGTTTGCCGTGGGTTCTCACGACACCTACAGTGCTGCGGTCGATGTAACGGGGCCCATCAATGAACGGAAGACGCTGGCTTACCGCGTATTGGCCTCGTATCGCGATGCGAACACCTGGCGGGATTTCTCGGACAGCCAGACGCGCTACCTCAGTCCGCAGCTTCTGTGGCGGCCGTCTGAAAAGTTTAGTGTGCGACTCGACTACGCCCATCGTCTCTCGGAGGGCAATCTCGTCTCTCAAAACGTCAGCAACACCGGGAATTACCAGGCAGATTTTGATAACCCTCGGGCGATCCTTCTCGCTTTGGGCAGCCGGACGTCCTTAGCGCGGCCGTATACGATCGATGAATACCGGGCACGCATCGGTCAGGCCTTCGGAAACTGGCGCCAAGATGTGTTCGATGCCACCGNNTTGGGCGAGGGGTTGGGGCTGATTGAAGGCAACTTTCCTGGTGGACGACGCGCCAATTCGTATGGTCCCCATGCAGATTTCACCGAGCGCTCCGACCTCTTGGAGATGGAAAGCACCGTAGCCGTCACCGAGTGGTTCCAGGCGCGTTTTTTGGGCCGGGCCGTAAAGTCGTATTTGGCTCACAACTACTTTTCTTTCAGCCAGCGGCTCAACCCGGCGGGTAGCTACAACCTGACCTCTGGCTATCAAGGTCGCCGTTTCCACGAAGACACCAATGATGCCAAGTTGGAGGCGGTGATCAAACAGCGCCTCTGGATCAGCGATGTGACTCTGCTCTTCGGTGGGCAGTATGGAGACAATAAGAACTACAACGAGGTGGCGGTATTTGACTACAGTGGGCTCGCTCCTGTGGCGGGTTCGCCGAATGTGTTTGGTACGCCCAATCCACTGACGGGCGCGAATATTCTGAACTTTTTCGATCCGCGGGTGCATGCCTTCCCGGACAATCGTACTTTCACTCGCTGGTTGAGTGATACGGCTGCCCCGGGTGCGCAGGCTTACACCCAGACCAAAACAAACGCGCGGGCGGGGTATGCAGCATTGAGTCTCGGGTTCTTCGAGAGCCGGGTGATTCTGACCGGAGGATTCCGGCGTTCGTGGCTGCACGCGATTACGTCGACGATGGATCGTAATTTCACCCCGCTGACCGGCACGTCCAGTGGCAATCCCAGCACTGACAACAAAACCGTTGGTGCGATCGTGAAGATCATTCCCGGGCTGAATCCGTACGCGAGCTACAACCAGGGTGAGACCATCCGGACGGGATCGTTGATTGGACGGGTTACCTTCGGCACCCCGTTGCCGCCCATTGACATCGTAACTCCAGCGGAGCAGGCGGCCAATCCCGTGCCGAACGCGATCGGCAAAGGGAAGGAAGCAGGCTTCAAGTTCGAACTCTTCGAGCGCAAACTCACGGGTAGCATCGGTTGGTTCAATCTGACCAACGGAAACATCATTGTGACGGACAATGATCGCAATGGAGCGGATCCTCGTAACGTCGGCACAGAAGTTGACCCGAATCCGGCTACGGCTGACCCCGGTCGGCGTTTGCAGGTATCATGANNGGAAATACGACTGAGGGGATTGAAATGGATTTGGTGTGGACGCCGCTGTCGAATTACTCGGTGGTCTTCGCGGCGAGTCATTTGTACAAGAACAAGGTCACCGTAGCGAAGGCCGCGACGGCGGATCCGACGACGCAGCGGACCTATCTTGTCTTGAATGGCCGTGAACTCGACAATAGCCCGAACGACATTGTGCGCGTCTTCCAGCAATATCGCTTCACGACCGGCTCACTGCGCAACGGCAGCGTCGGACTCGGGGTGCGTTACCAATCCGGTCAAGGTCCGGCCAACAGCGATGCGAACTGGGGACTGCAGTTCCCCGGCTTTACGGTAGTCGACCTCCAACTAGGCTATGGCTCCAAACTCTGGAAGCACCCCGTCCATTACCAACTCGGTATTACTAATCTGCTCGACGAAGACTATATGTCAGGGAACCGCATTTTCGGGGCGCCACGCGAGTTTACGTTCACGACGCGATTCGAGTTTTAAGCGTCGCAAGCCAAGAGAGTGGTGAGTAGGCGGTATGGCTCCTGGAGGTCATACCGCCGAGTTGGACGCGCGTAGAGGTATTGCTGATACGATTCACGCCCAGGAAATGCGGAAATTTTGAAACGCGGAAATGACGAAAATTCGGAGCAATTTCAGCGTTTCAGATTTTCACTATTTCGGAATTTCGTCTCATTGGCCGGTTACTTCGGCAGCCACGTTTCCCAATTCTTGGCGAAGGCGTCGACGTTTTCGAGGGTCACGGGTGTTAATGCCGTGTTTTCGATCGCCTGGGCGGGGGATTTCTTGAGGTGGAGGCGTTCGACCAGTCGCTCGACGGCATGGTAGCCGTAGCCATAAACGTCCTGGGAGAGGAGGAGTTGAACGTGTCCACTCCGCACATACGCGAGTTGGGGCGGAAGCGCGTCGACGGAAACACATTTGATGGTTCCGGGCTTCCATTTGAGCGCATGATCGGTGAAGAGTGGCCAACCTCCGAGTAAACCCCAGCCGGTGATGTCGGGATTCGCCTGCATGACCTGCTCGATCTTGGCCACGGCATCGGCGGGAGTCTCTTTGTGGTAATAGATGTCGAGGAGCTTGATTCCGGGGTAGCGTTTCGCGGCGGCGCGGAAGCCTGCGGCGCGTTGCTGGAGGTTAGTGGCATTCGGGTTTCCATCGATTGCGGCGACCACGCCTTTTCCGTTCAACAGTTTGGCTAGTTCCTCGAAGGTGCGTTCTCCGCATTGGTAGTCGTCGATCCCCAGTGAAACGAGACGTTGGCTGGCAGGGGCATCACCCGAAAACGTTACGACCGGCACGCCGTCGCGGGTGGCACGGTTGATGGCGTCGGTCAGCTTATTGGCGTCGGAACAGCTGATGATGATGCCGTCCGCTCCATTGAGCACCAGGCGTTCGACGAATTCTGCCTGCTTTTGGGCGTCTTCCTCATTCGGGGTGCGCCAGTCGATCGTGATTTTGATCCCATGTTTCGCTCCGAGTTCTCGAGCGGCATCACGCGCTCCCGAGTGGGCGGCTTCGAAAAATTGATTTCCCTGGGACTTTGCCACCATGCCAAAGGTGTACTGGCGAGGAGCGGTTTGCGCGTGGGCGGTGAGGGTCAACCATCCGGCGGCGATGAGGGTAAGGAGGCGCAGCATAAGAAGAGCTCTAAACGTGGGGAGGGAAACGTCGCAAAGCCATCTGATTTATTTAGCTACCGAGTGACGATAGCGAGAGGATCCCGGTACCCTGATTCGAACCACATCAGCAAAGACTAGCTGAGGTGCCGGTGGGGCTTTGAAGGAGATTGTGGATACGCGGCTGACGATAGCGAATTGCTTCCTGTGACGGGTGCTTTGCGTACTCGTGGGGAGAGGATCTTGCGCGTGGATGAAATGACTAGGTGCAAGTCGTTATCGGAGCTGAGACTGAGGGATTTCGATAGTCCGGTGGAGGGGGCTATTGCATCTGGATTATGAATTCATAATATCATGATAAACAGATAGTTGATGCTCTGCTACTGGCATGCTGCTCTATCGGGGAAATGAAAGCAATTTTTACACGCATCCTGTCGTTGCGTCCGGTAGCTATTTAGTTACTCGTTTAGACGATGTTTGCCCGGTTATCCCTTCTTCTGGTTACGGTCGGCAGTTTCACCCCGCTTTTTGGGGAAAACGCACCGGTGGACTACCTCCGAGATATTAAGCCCATCATCACGCAGCATTGCGTGCGTTGTCATGGTGCTTCGAAGGAAGAAGCGGGGCTACGGGTCGATACTGCGGAGTACATGAAACTCGGCGGCGACGGCGGGTCGTTGACCAAGGTTCGTGGTGGCGAGGACAGTTTTTTGATCAAGGTAGTCGAGGGAACGCATGAGGATGTGCCGATCATGCCGTACAAAAAGCCGCCGCTTTCCGCTGCGGAGATCGCGCTTTTAAAAGCTTGGGTAGCGCAAGGTGCGCCGGCCCCGGAAGAGGAAGAGCCCGGCCATTTCCAGCACTGGGCGTTTGTTGCACCAGTGCGCTCCGCATTGCCTGAGGTGAAAAACAAAGCCTGGGTGCGCAATGACGTGGATCGTTTCATCTTGGCTCGTCTCGAGGAGAGTAATCTCAAGCCATCCCCAGAGGCCGACCGAGTGACTCTTCTGCGCCGGGTAAGTTTGGATCTAATTGGGATTCCGCCGACTCCGGCTGAGGTGCATGCATTCGTGAATGACACGTCGCCTGACGCTTATGAGCGTGCCGTAGATCGCTTGTTAGCTTCTTCTCATTATGGCGAGCGGTGGGGGCGTTGGTGGTTGGACGTAGCGCGGTATGCCGACTCCGATGGTTACAGTATCGATGCAGCTCGACAGATTTGGAAATACCGCGACTGGGTGGTGTCTGCGCTCAATCGCGATCTCCCCTTTGACCAATTCACGATCGAGCAGCTTGCAGGTGACTTGCTGCCGGAGCCGACGATTGCGCAACGCGTAGCTACCGGATTTAACCGTAATACGCAGATCAATCAGGAGGGCGGGATCGATCCGGAGCAGTTCCGTGTCGAAGCGGTGATTGATCGGGCGAACACCTATGGTGCTGCTTTCCTCGGACTCACCGTGGCGTGCGCGCAGTGCCACGATCACAAATTTGATCCCATCAAGCAGTCAGAATACTATCAGCTGTATGCCTTTTTCAACAACACCATTGATGACGGCCACGGCAGCGGGTCGGCCAAGGGGACGCTGAGCTTTCCGGGAGAGTCGGGTCGTCCGGCGGATTTTGACCAGCAGTTCCAGGAAGCGAAGGATGCGCTCGAAGCTTATTTCGTTACCCAAGAGGCGCTCATCACTAAAAAGATCGCCGAGGCTTCCCCAGAATTCGTCAGTAAGCTGAAGCCTAACATCCAGACCGCGCTGACCATTCCTTGGCGTGAGCTGACGCTCGCTCAGCCANNTATTTTAATCTGAATGGTGGCGACGAGGTGTACTCGGCGCTCAATCAGCGGTACGCTGAGCTGGATCGTATTCCCAAGGAAGTGGTGACCTTAGTGATGTCGGAGCTTCCGACGCCGCGTGAAACTCACCTGTTCATCAACGGAGACTTCACTCGTCCTGCGCAAAAGGTAGCCCCTGGCACTCCAGTGGAGCTGCCGCCCCTCAAAGTCGAAAACCCCAACCGCTTGGATTTGGCGCGTTGGACGGTTGATCCGGCTAATCCGTTGACGGCGCGAGTGACCATCAATCGCATTTGGCAGCAATATTGGGGTCATGGTTTGGTGCAGACGGAGAACGATTTTGGTACTCAAGGAGATTTGCCCTCGCACCCTGCGCTCCTCGATTGGTTGGCGACGGAGTTCATTGCCCAGCATTGGAGCATGAAGGCGATGCACCGCTTGATCGTAACTTCGGCCACCTACCGCCAAGCCTCTATTGCCCGACCCGACCTCGATCTAGAAGATCCACTGAACAAATTGCTCGCCCGCCAGCCTCGCTTACGTTTGGACGCCGAGGTCATCCGCGATGTGAGTCTTGCCGCGAGCGGTCTGCTCTCTTCTAAGATCGGTGGTCCTCCGGTCTATCCGCCGCAGCCAGACGGTGTCATGACCGTTGGCCAGACACGTCGCTCTTGGATTACTAGCCTGGGTGAGGACCGTTACCGCCGCGGGCTTTATACTCACGTTTGGAGAAGCACCCTCCATCCGGCGTTTGCGGTTTTTGACGCACCCGATGGCAACACCACGTGTACACGTCGCAATCGTTCGAATACGCCGTTGCAGGCTCTGACGCTGCTGAATGATCAGCAGTTCTTTGAGTTTGCTGGCGCCCTGTCCAAACGAGTGCAGAGCGAAGTCACGTCGGGTCTGCCCGATCAAATCAACTATGCCTTCCGGCTTTGTGTTTCACGCGATCCGGATGCCGTCGAGCGGCAACGCCTGATCGATCTGTTTCATCAGCAGTTTGCCGCAGCGCAGGGAAGTGATGCTGCTCGTCGCTCCGATGCGTGGCTGATCATTGCCCGCGTCCTCCTCAACCTCGACGAAACGATCACTCGCGAGTGATCTGTCACCCTTAACTTCCGAGTCTCATGATCCCTTTCGATTCCGTTGATTACCTTTGTCAGTCGACCCGCCGCCACTTTTTCAGTCGTTGCGCGATGGGGCTGGGAGGCGTCGCTCTTGCGTCGATGTTTGGCCGAACCACGCTTTTCGGTGCCGATGGCGAGCCTGTCTCCAAGGGCGTTTTGCGTTCACCGCATCATGCGCCCAAAGCCAAGAACGTGATTTTCTTGTTCATGGCGGGCGGACCCAGTCAGCTCGAGCTTTTCGATTACAAGCCAAAGCTGGTTGAGCTGAATAATAAGCCAATCCCGCAGTCGTTCATTGAGGGCAAGCGGTTCGCCTTCATGGACAGTTCCCATAGCACGAATCTCTTAGGAACACGGCGTGAGTTTAAACGCCACGGACAGAGTGGTGCGTATGTGTCGGATCTTTTTCCTTACACAGCGAAAATCGTGGATGACATTTCGATCGTTAAGTCCTGTCAGGCTACCCTCTTTAATCACGCACCTGCCAAACTTTTCATGAACACGGGCTCCGGCCAGTTTGGCCGTCCCAGCATGGGTGCGTGGGTTAACTATGGACTTGGCAGTGAAAGCAACGATCTGCCCGGTTTTGTGGTTTTGCAGTCGGGCCCTCGTGGTCCTCGAGGCGGTGCCGTCAACTGGGGCGCGGGTTTTCTTCCGACCACTCATCAAGGTGTGCCTCTGCGCTCGGGCGCGGATCCAATTCTCAATCTTTCCAGTCCCGCCGGAATTTCTCCGGAGAAGCAGCGGCAGACGGTCGATGCGATCCGCGATCTCAATTTACGCCGAGCCGTCGCCACCGGTGATGCCGAAATTCATACCCGTATCGCTGCGTACGAGATGGCTTGCCGCATGCAGGTGAGCGCTCCTGAACTGACCGATCTTTCAAAAGAGACTGATGCCACGATGGCCCTGTACGGAGCGGATCGGGCGACGCCTTCGTTTGCTCGGAACTGTCTGCTTGCTCGGCGCTTGGTCGAACGTGGCGTGCGTTTCGTCCAGTTGTATCACACCAATTGGGACAGCCATGGTGGCCCTGGAGAAAATCTAGAAGGCGACTTCCAGAAATTGTGCCGTGAAGTGGACCAAGGACAGGCAGCGTTGGTGCAGGATCTCAAGGCGCGGGGGTTGTTGAAAGATACCCTAGTCGTCTGGGGCGGAGAGTTTGGTCGCACCNNCTCGCGATACCACCGGTCGTAACCACCACATTGATGCGTTTACGATGTGGTTTGCTGGCGGCGGGACCAAGGCTGGCGCGGTTATTGGTGAAACGGACGAGCTCGGCTTTAACGCCATCGAGGACAATGCGCACGTGCATGATATCCATGCCACCATGCTGCACCTCTTGGGGATCGATCACACCAAACTGACCTTCCGGTTCCAGGGTCGTGATTTCCGACTCACGGATGTGCACGGCCATATCATGAAGAAGCTGTTGGTGTAGAGACGTGGGCTAGCGTCAACGGCTGAGCGTCGTGTACGGGTCAGCGGCAAGACGTGAGCGCATGGGGTCGCTCCTTGCCGTAGTTTTCTGGATAAAGGAGCGGTAGGAAAACACCGCATGATCGCGGAACCCGCGTTCGTAAAGGAGGGTCTTTTGCACTGAACCCAAACCCCTCACTCTCTCTCCTCATGAAACGCTGGTCCCTTTCTCTTTCGGCGGCACTCTTGATGGTGGCAATCGGTGATGATGCGCTCCCCGTGGCTCAGGCCTTCGGTGCTAAGACTGAAGACGTTAAGGTGCAGGTTGCCGGTCCCGTGCCGCAGCCGCGCTTGAGGTTAGTCCAAACGGCGGGGGTCGCCGAGGCGAAGTCGGAAAGTGCTCTCGAGTCGGAACTCAGAGATGCGACGGTGACCTTGCAGTCGGTGGCGGTGACTGCCCCGGCAGTTTACAGCCCACTTCGGCCCAAGGATTCCCTTCCACGACGTTGGAATGAGCCGGATGAGGAACGATTCACTTTTCGCAAAGGCGGGCCGCTGCTCAAGCGCTCACTGGGTCGGACAAAATTGGAGGTGGGAATCCGGCCGTATGTGAACCTATTCGCAGAAGATGAACAGTTCGGAAGTAGAAGTCTAACCCCGACCTTCGAGTTTGTGCGGCTCTCGCGATAGTTTGGCGACAGAGCTGAGAGCGCTTTATTAAGACACGTTCGTCTTTATTCCTGCTAAGGCCTGTTTCACCCGGGTGATCAATTCATCCATCGTGAAAGGCTTCTGGAGGAAGACACAGCCGCCCAATGCGTTGAACTCCTTAGAATGGTCCGACGTGAGAGCGCCGCTACAAACAACAACCCCTTTGTTGGGATAAAGAGCTCGGAATGCGCGGGTGAATTCGATCCCGTCCATACGCGGCATATACACATCCGTGATGACCGCATCAATGGCGTCACCTGATTGCTGGACAATGCCCATGGCTTCCTCCCCTTCTGCTGCGGAAAGTACTTTAAAGCCGTTGGCTTGAAGCAGGAGCACGAACGTTTTCAGCATGCGTTCCTCATCGTCGACCACGAGAAGAGTACTCTGAGCAGTGCTGTGAGAAGCTGGCGAAGAAGCAGTCATACCGATCCAAGATTTGTAAACGCCACTTTAACTGGAATGGGGTGAAGATGACAAAGTCGGATACTACGAATCAATTACGTAGGTTATGCGACAAGGCGAGCGCCCATTCAGAAGAGTTTTTCGCCATGCTTTGACTCTTTTTTCAAAGTGTCGGCGTATATCTCGGGATGCCACTTCTCTTCTGTCGCTTTCACCTCCCTCTTATTTCGAAGGTCTTGGGAGCCTTCGCCTTTTGTGCCGTGCCCTGTATGGTGCTGTCCGCTCAGGACCCTTTCCGACTAGATCGTATCGGAGTGGTGAAGTACGTAGCGACCCAGGATCAGCAGCTGGATTTTTATGAAGGCGTTTTGCATGTGACTGGCGGGGTCACGTGGAGGCCCTCGCGAACGGTGGCACGACCGTCCAATGTGCAGGCCTGGACGTTGAATCGCCTGCTGATTCGTCAAGATGACTGGCAAGCCTACTATCGGTTGGGGCTCGGGGCGCTCTACAATTTCGACGCGTTGGAGGACGGGGCCGTTAACGTCTATTTTGGCGATGAGCGCTATTACACGGTACGCGTTTCTAGTGACGCACTGCGTAACTTAGGGAGTGTGGTGAACCTTTCCACCCGACTGCACCTTTCTTTACCAGGCGAGACGGCCACGGCTGGCGTTATTGTTTCGGAGGGGAGACGATGCGTTTTGATTCGAGCCGTGGGATCCGGACTGCGGCAATTCGGAGTGGTGGATACATTGGAGGATCCGAGACTGACGCTCTATCGAGGCACCGCTCCCGTGGCTGGTAATGATCAGTGGTCTATGAATCCGGATAACGCCGAGAAAATCATTCGCGCGGAAGCGGTGTCAGGTGCGTTCCCTCTTTCTCCGGGTGCGTCAGACGCGGCCCTCGTAGTGATATTGGAATCTGGAGCTTATACCGTGGAGGTAGGAGCGGCGGCAGGCTCTTTGGAGGCAGGAACGGTTTTGATCGAAGTCTATTCGCTGCCTGCTGATTTCTCACCTGAATCTGCTGCGTCACTGCGATCATCTGACGGAAACTAGGTGTCGGGACTTAGGCCCAGTTATGGTCAACGGAGCGACTATGTGGGGAGCGTTTGTTCCGAGGAGACTAGTGGCGCCAAGAAACGAGGTTGACCGGCTGCAGGAGCCGCGTGAGCTGGTTTGACATCGCCCCATGAAGATACCCCGCTTCCGATTCCTCGTCCTCGCTTCGCTTTGCATCGGTGGTTGTATGCAGAT
>DKKJ01000285.1:18227-35413 GCA_002455175.1 Opitutaceae bacterium UBA6669 | reverse complement strand
ATTCTGACCGGGCTCTACACGCACAAACACCGCGTGATCGACAATAACCGTAACATCGCAGCAGGTACGCGGTTTTTCTCGGAATACCTTCAGTCAGCTGGCTACCAAACGGCCTTTATTGGAAAATGGCACATGGGCGGAGAATCGGATGGTCCCAGACCGGGATTTGGTCACTGGGTCAGCTTCCGTGGACAAGGCACCTATCTTCCTACCCAAAGTGGACTGAATGTAAACGGGGTACGCGTACCTCAAAAAGGATACATCACGGACGAACTCACCGACTATGCGGTCGAGTGGTTAAAAGCACAAAAACCCGACACCGCTCCTTTTTGCCTCTACCTCTCACACAAGGCGGTGCACGCCAATTTCACGCCGGCTGAGCGACACCAGGGACGTTACAAGAACGCCGTCGTTTCCAAACCGAAAACTTCAGCAAACACCGCGGAGACACGTGAGGGGAAACCTCGCTGNNGAGACCAGCGTAATAGCTGGCATGGAATGGATTTTCCGTATCACAGCGACTTAGACATCGACGACTATTACCGTCAGTACTGCGAGACGCTGCTCGCGGTGGATGACAGTGTAGGCCGCGTACTGCAGCAACTGAAGGACATGGGCGCCTACGACGACACCCTGGTCATTTATATGGGTGATAATGGATTCATGTTCGGCGAGCACGGGCTCATCGACAAGCGCGTCGCCTATGAGGAGGCCATTCGTGTGCCGATGGTCATGCAGTGTCCCAGCTTGTTTTCCGGCGGACGCGTCGTGGAGCAGGTGGTTGCCAACATCGACATCGCGCCAACGATCTTGGAGGCGGCAGGACTCAAAATGCCGACGGTGATGGATGGACGAAGTTTTCTTTCGCTCGCGCAAGGCAAGCCCACGCCGTGGCGTGAGTACTTTCTCTACGTGTACTACTGGGAGAAGAACTTTCCGCAGACTCCCACCACGTTCGCGCTTCGAGGTGATCAGTTTAAGTACATCACGTACTACGGACTTTGGGACGCTGATGAGCTGTACGATCTTCAGGCGGATCCCGAGGAGTCGCGCAACCTGNNCTTCAGAACAAGAGATTACTCACTCGTGAAGGGGAAAAAGCGGCGGATTTTCCGAAAGAACTAGTCGTCCCTGCGCCGCTTAATCACCGTGCGCAGTGACCGTTCGGATCCCGGCGGTAGGAGTTATTTAATGGACACTTCAACTTTGCGTACAATCGGGTAGGCGTCGCCGTTGGCGCTCTGCAGGAGCAGTCGGTACTGGAGAAAACGATCTTCTGCTTGAAGATTGAAGGTGTTGCGGGCGACGTCTCGCCAGGGAGCCTGAGTTAGCCCGTCTGCTTGGTTGGCGGTCCGGATTTGCACCGTCACCCGAGATTTGAACGGCGTTTGGGCATCGACCTCGATTCGACCTGAGCGCAGACGCTCATCCCAGGAGAAGACACGCGAATCAAAGTGTTCTTCGTTGCGGCGGTGCGCGATGTTGCCGATGTCCTGCACCCACATGTAGTGCGGGCCAATGGCGGGAAGGTATTGAACCTTTGGATTCTCGAAGCGCTTGCCGTCATTGTAGAAAATAGGGGATTCGAGGAGATGGCCCGGATCCACGGAATGGGCGGCAAAGGCAAGGTCGAGGCGGCCATCACCGTCGAAGTCGGCAATAATCGCTTCCGAAGCTNNGGCTGAGCCCCAAAAGATGTAAGAGGGCAGGTGTTCGCGAGAAAGTTCGCCATGGTAGTGAGGGGAAACCAGGTCGAGAAAACCGTCGCCGTCCAAGTCAGCGACAGCTAGCCCCAGCGGAGTCATCCCGGGAAGCCATTGCGAACGGGATTGATGCCAACCGTCCTTTCCGCCCCAGAAGATGCTCGAGCCGGTATCGTGATTTTGTGAAACCGAGTCCTGGTAGCTGGCAACGATGAGGTCCAGCCATCCGTCACCATTGAAATCTGCGGCTTCGAGATCGATCGGTGCAGGATAGGGGAGGATCGTTTTGTTGTCAGCATGGTGAGCGCCGTCTTTGCCCCAGAAGACCACGACTTCGTTTTTGGTGTAAGCTCCCACGACGATATCCAGTTCTCCGTCACGGTTGAAATCTGCGATCAGGCAACCGATGGAACGTCCGCTCACCGGGATTGCGACGCGACGCTCGGTGTTATAGCCCGTGGCAGTGCCATAGTAGATGATGAGCTCCGTGTCGGGCCGGCTAGCGGATTCGAACGCGCCGAGAATCAGATCCAGGTAACCGTCGCGGTTGAGATCGGCTACGTTGATCGAACCTAAATGCTTTTCGGGAAGCACATCGCGACGCGCGAAGGCGAATTGCGTGGGACCGGGACTTTTCATGTCGCCGGTTTTTCCTCCCCAGTAGATGTTGATGCCCGTGTCAGGAGCACGTGCGGAGGCTTCCTCGGAGATATCGCCTCCGTTGATCACAATCATGTCAACATGCCCGTCGCTATTCAGATCGGCTGCGCTGGATTTGTAACCACTGAGATTCGGGATATCGACGAAGGTATCGCGCGAGAAGCCGCCCTTCACACCCCAGTACAACCGCAGTGGTACGGCGTCGTCCAAGGTCCGATGTTGGCTATGAGTGAAAATCGCGGTGGGCCGGGTGCCTGGTTGCAGTGTCGTGATGGTCACCCCCTCGGCGCCTTCCGTCGGAACAGCGAGCCCGGTGGAGGAGAAGCCCCGTCCACCAGGGTTGAGCAGAAGCAAAGATTGGGCCTGAAGACTTTCCTTCCCCTGATACACCGCGACGGCGAGATCGGGACGGCCATCGCCGTTGATGTCACCGATTGCAGTGGACTGGGCATTCGGAATCGAAAGGGAGAGCGGAGCTTCCTTCTTGGGACCTTGAGCGGAACCCCAATAAACCGTGACTGAGGCAGGAGTGGGTTTTGACGAGGTGGCTGAAGGGTAGACCAAATTCAGCTGCGTCAAGACCAGGTCAGGCCACGAGTCCCCATTGAGATCTCCCACCGTGAGGTGGGTCGCCGGTTGAGCGGAGATTTCCTGGATACTGCCATTGAGTGTGTCTGTGGACACCGAATATAAAGCATTCGTGTCCGTGCTCACCCATAAGACGTTGGCTTGAGCGTTTTTTTCCGCCTGCACGGCGATGGCCTGTGGACGAGGAGTCTGACCGGCCACGGACTTGAGGGGTAGCTGAGTCTTGGAGACGGCTTGGAGCTGCAAATCATTCCCTGAATGCGACAACCAGTGGAGGGTGCCGTCTTCGGTAAGAACCACGGCAGAAGCAGCGCCTTGTGGTCCAAAAGAACCGGTGGCGAGATCGACGGCGCCGGNNCTTGCTTCCCCAATACGTTCTGATGATCCGGCCCGTGGGCTGGCCAAATAACCAGCCCTCACTGTTCAGGGTGATCAAATCTGGCCAACCATCGTGATTAAAATCGCCCACGCCGAAGCGTGTCACTCCGTTCACCGGGAGCTGGCGAGTGAGCCGTTCGGTATTCCACCCGGCGGCACTGCCCCAAGCGATGGCCAAAGAACTGCGTTGCTGCTGAACATTCTGCCGATTTGGCATGAAGACGAGGTCGACATAGCCGTCGCGGTTGAGGTCATGGGCAATGACCCTAGAGCTTCCGTCCACTTCAAGCGTCTGAAGTGAAACCTGCTGGTTTTGGAGTGTAGCCAGCGTCGCGGGAAGCGCGTTGTAGATATCGTGAGTGCTGTTAAAAAGGAGGTCGAGATGCCCGTTTCCGTCGAGATCGTAGCGACGGATCACTTCGATTTCGCCCCGTCGATTGAGGTAAAGATTTTGACCTGATTCGCCGAGTTGCCCTTGTGAGAACGTTGTTCCTGAGTCCGTCCAGCGGGTCGGCTTTCCCAAGAGAGTTGTCAGAGGGAGGAGAAGAGGAGCAATGAGTAGGGTCGTCTTGAGACCAAATCTGGTGCAAGGTATCATAGGTGAAAGGTGACGTGACGGCGGAAACGAACAATCGGAGGGTGGCGACGAGATACAGAGAGATTGCCGGCTCGGTGAGTGACACTGCTGGCGGGCAAACGAGAGTTGAGCAGAGGCCTCCGCAAACTGCGGAACGTACTCTGCCACCGTGGGCAATGAGCGCCGCTGCGGCCATGCTCTCGTTCCGGTCAAGTGATGTGACCAGTGTCGTGTCGTTGAGACGTGATAAGGGCGGTTTAGGATGGAATTCGTGCGGTCTTCTGCCCCTGAGGACCGGAAAACAATACCATGAAGCGCTCCNNTGCTCCCTGCAATGGCATGGGGGTATACGAAGGATCCGCAGAGCGGGTTGCTTTTCAATGTGACGAACGCGGTCGCTTCGCTTCCGTCTGATGCGGAGAAGTACCAAAAAGTAACGACGGCAGTGTGGGTCGCGCCGGAAGACCTGCCTGACCGAAAACACTTTTCGAATGCGAATATGGCATTTGTCGAATTGCTCAGTTTCGCCTCGGACGGAAAAATTCTTTCCTACCGATTGGAGGAGGACGGATGCGAAGAGGTGTTTGTGATTCTCGAAGGTGTGGTGACGGTCACCGCGGGAGCGAAAGAGTTTCTTGCTCAACCCAAGGATCTCGTTTTCGTGCCGCCGGGAATAGACCGAGCCTTGTCGGTACACTCGGGGGCAGAAGCTCGAGTGCTCCGTGCCCGTTGGAGAGAAAAAGGGCGCTTAGCCGTTGCTGGAAAGTCTGCGTTCCTTACGGGTGAGCGCGTTCGACCTCTTCAGGCAACAGGGGGTTTGGGGTATTTAACGGTGAGTCCCGCGGCCAGGCAGAAAGGGCTGCCCGTATCCGTTACTGGGTATGGAGCTAGCCACGTGAATGCAAAGAACTCACTCCTGCTTTACCCCGCTGACATCAACACGGGACGGACCTTAACAGCGAATACACAGCTAGCCAGAATTGGCCTTTCACAGTACGGAGCGGAGGGCGGCACCCAATGGCACTTTCACCCAGATCGAGAGCAGTGTTTTGTCATCATGTCTGGCAAAGGACTGGTAGAAATGGGGGCTAACACGGTGGAAGTCGGGCCTGGAGATGTTCTTTTCGCACCGCGTCACGTCGGGCACGGTTATAAAACGACAGGGCCTGATCCCTTTACCTTCCTAGAGCTCGAATGGGGAAGAAACTAAACGTCTACGCCAAGAGAACAGGGCAAGCAATGTTACCAGGTGTTCCCCTTGGTCGCTGGTCCGCTTTTTGCATCCTGACGCTCCCGACATTCGGCGACGTCATTCCTACAACCGACGGTCTATNNGGTCTTTAATTCTACCTACGCCATGAAAACTAAACTGATTTTGGGAGCCAGCGCGTGCTCCCTCCTCGCCAGTCTCCCGCTCTCTGCACAAAGAGCTGTTTCGCCTGCTACGGAAGAAACGATGGTATTGCCTACTTTCGACGTGTCAGAGTCGAAACCTGTGGGGTACGGGACCACCAATGCGTTGGGGGCCACCCGCATGAATCTTGCGATCAAAGACACACCCAACTCAATCGTGATTCTCAATCGCGAATTGATGGACGATCTTGGCGCTCAAGACGGCCTCGACATCTTAAAGTATGCCAGCGGGGTTGCACCCGCATCCACCCGAACCATCAATGTGGTCACGATCCGCGGTGAAGAACTTCGTCCCAACAACGGCGCAAACTTCCTGGATGGATTACCGGGCNNAATATCGAATTCGTTAAAGGTCCGGCAGGCACGCTGTATGGCTCTCACTCTTTGGGCGGATTGATCAATCGTGTATCCAAACGGGCACTTCCCATAAGACAGACTACGCTGAAGACCTCGTTTGATTCGATCGGGAGCACCCTACAGGGATCTTTCGATACCACCGGACCGGTGGGGGACAGCGGATTTGCTTATCGTGCGATCGGAGTGATCCGTGATGGAGAAACGCACACGGGCGCGGAGGATAACAAAGAAGCAATTTATCTCTACGGCTCCTATAATGCCAAGCGCACTCCCGGGCGCGTGTGGACCCGGTACAGTTACCAGCATATCGAAACGGGTCACGAATCTCCGAACTGGTTTTATGATGGCGCGGGTAATCCGTCGTCGTTCCTGGGAGCGGAGTTTCTTTCTGTACCAGCGCCCTCAGAGGCCGAGCGGAAGAATCACTCTTTCGAAGCGGGCTTTGAAACTCAGTTGGCGGGTGCTGAGTCCACCTGGAACATTCGCGTCGTGGGTCGATTTGACCAACAGAGAAGCGAAGAGTTTGCGATCATTCCTCTCGGTTATGCCTTCTACGGCGCCAACGGAGCACTGATTGGCAAGACGGGCACTGCGGTCAATGCCACTCAGCCCAAATTCACGGATACCAATTGGAGCNNATATTCGGCTCGATAGCTTTTCCGCGCGTAATGCCGGACCGGGAATCAACAAGCAGTATGGCGGTTACCTGGACGTAGTGGGTGACTTCGATACGGGTCCGATTAAACACAAGCTTCTCGTTTACAGTCAGCTCAGTGGCGCTAGCGGGAAAAGCCAATCCACCAACTACTCACTCCCTACTGGATTCACGTTCAGCGTGATCAATCCTGTCTACCGCGACATCCACTCGCTCTTCGTCAATCCGGTTCTGGCGTCAAAGTCTTCGGGCAGCAGCGAGGCCTTTAACTTCGGCGTACAAGACAACCTCTTCCTCTTTGACGGACGGCTGATCGTCGTAGGTGGTGCCCACTATGATCATGCGCGCGACAACGGTAGCTTGAATCAACTCACCAACGTGCGCTCGGCGCCCCGCGTGACCAACAACTGGGTTTACAAGGGTGGCGTAGTGGGCAAGCCCTTCGCGGCCTATGACGGGGTCTCGTTGTTTTATAGCTACTCTGAAACCTTCACCGCTCAAGCAGGTACGAATCTCGCCGGTGTGCCTTACAAGGACATCGAAGGCGTGGCCAATGAAGTCGGCGTGAAGCTGGAGTTGTTGGAGCAGGGAATTGTCATGACGGCTTCGGTATTCAAAAATGAAAATACCAACTTCCCCATCCGTGTGCTTATTCCGGAATTTGGCCTAGATGACTTCCTCCAGATCGGCACGGGCGTGTCCAAGGGTTGGGAAGCCGACATTGCCTGGCAGCCCCGCTCCAACCTCTCGTTCCTCTTTGCGGTGTCCGATGTTGACTCGAAGAACCCCAACGGATTGCGGAAGCGCAATGTTCAAAACGACATCAATTACCGTTTCGTCGGCAAGTATACCTTCACCGAAGGTGCGCTCAATCGCCTTTCACTGGGGGCGGGTTTCGTGACCATCGGCGATCGTGCGGGCGAGAATNNTAAGGGATATAACACGCTCGATCTCTTCGCCTCCTATGGAGTCAAGCAGTGGAAGTTTCAGGCCAACGTCGCGAATGTCTTCGATGAAGACGGTGTCGAGTCTTCGATTGTGGCGTCGCTCACGCAAACCCAGCGTCCGCTTTCCGTTCGTTTGAGCGCGCAGTACTCCTTCTGAGTAGGGCTTTGGTATCGGGACGACGACGCTGCAAGACGTCGTCGTCCTCGGTTTTTTAACTCATAACAGCGACTTCAACGTTTGCGCCGATGGCACGCCCTTCGTCACCCCGTTTTGATGTTCAGGGACTGCATGAGCTACGAACGGGAGTTCTCCTGTGGTTTTTCTTGAGGGTCGTTNNACTCGGCGTTTTCTTCATCCCATTCCTGGCGACAACTCCCAGCGTATCCAAGGGCGAAAGGGGTCGCAGGAGTGCTCGCTGGACATCATAACGGCGTAATTCTGGCGGCAGGAGGAGCAAACTTTCCCGATGCTATGCCGTGGGAAGGGGGAAAGAAAAAGACCTATGACGATGTCTATGTTTTCCTTCCCCACGAAGGTCTGTGGAAGCCCGCAGGACGACTGCCGGAGCCCCGTGGCTACGCGGCAGTGGTGTCACTCCCAGAAGGAGTCTTGGTCCTTGGAGGTGAAAATGCGGAGCGTNNTTCCGACGACGAGTGCTGTCGCCGTGGCCGTCGAAGGAACGGTGTATCTGGCACAGGGTTACGCGGCAGGATCGCCGCGATTGAGCGCACCCGGATTCTGGCGTTGGGAGGTCGCACGAGGCGAGGCAGGCTGGGAGGCTTTGCCTGGTTGGGATGGACCATCCCGTGGACAAGCGGTGATGGCAGCGGTGGCGGATGACATCTATTTGTTGAGCGGAATTGAATTGGCGCTCCGGGAAAATGGTAAACCCGGACCTCACTACCTGACGGATGCCTATCGCTACCGTCCCAACCAGCGGGTTTGGGAGCCGTTGCCTGAGCTTCCTCACTCGGTAGTGGCAGCCCCCACACCGGCCCCGGTGAATCCTGTCGCTGGCCGATTCTTCGTCCTTGGCGGGGTCGATGGGAGAAACGTGGGTAAACAGCCGCGGGAAACACGAGTCCCTGATGCAATCCTCTCCTTTGCTCCCGCTGAAAACCGGTGGCAAGTCGAGCCGGGGCGTTGGCCGAGTCCAGTCGTGACAGCACCGGCATTCCTTTTCGGAGACGAGTGGATCTTTGTTTCCGGAGAAATGAGGGCGGGTGTACGTACGCCAGAGGTTTGGGCCTGGAAACCGTAGTTTGGGCTGAGAGATAGCCCAGGGCTCTGGGCGTCAGCTTGAGACACGGTTTGACGCAGGATGACTGCTCAGGCATCAAGAGGCTACCGGTGGCCAGCCGTCGTCTCTATGAAAACACCTCAGCTTTTGACCCTTTTGGCTCTTGTTGTCCCTTCGCTCGTTCCAGCTCAGAGTATTTCCATCGAGGAGTTTGAACCTAAGTCGACGCTCAAGGTAAGCGAGCACCTCCTCACACGCGCGAAGTTTCCCTTTATCGACATCCACAATCACCAGAGGGATGTCTCGCCGGCAAAGCTGGATCAGCTCATTCGGGATATGGATGGGCTGAACATGCAGATCCTCATCAATTCGCCGGTGGGAGGTGGGGCGGGCAAGTGGCTGAATGAAGCGGTGAAAGCGATGAAGACGCGGGATGCAAAGCGTTTCGCGGTCATGACCAATATCGACTATACGGGGCTTGATGACCCCGGCTATGGTGCTCGCGTGGCGGCACAGCTGGAGTCGGACATCAAGGCGGGAGCCATTGGACTCAAGGTGTGGAAACACCTCGGAATGACCGTTTATGATGACAAAGGTCGGGTGAAAGTGGATGATCCGCGTTTCGATGCGGTTTGGGACGTCTGCGCGAAATATAAAATTCCCGTGATGATCCACACAGCGGATCCGTGGGGACTTTTTCAGCCGATGGATAAGTACAACGAGCGCTGGCTAGAGCTCAAGCTGCGGGCGAATCGAAACCAGTCCAATCAACAGCGTTTTACTTGGGAAGAGTTGATTGCGGAGCAACACTCCCTCTTTGCGCGTCACCCCAATACGATCTTTATCGCAGCGCACCTCGGATGGCTANNGACCGCCTCCCCAACGTTTACGCGGAGATCGGTGCGGTCACCAGTGAGCTCGGACGTCAACCGCGCGCAGCGCACCGTTTTCTCGTGAAGTATCAGGACCGAATTCTTTTTGGGAAGGATGCGTACAATGTTTCTGAATACGGGGTCTATTTTCGATTGTTGGAGACTGACGATGACTATTTTGATCCCATTCGAAAATACCACGGCATCTGGAAGCTTTACGGTCTCGCGTTACCCGATGACGTCCTAAAAAAAATCTACTACAAGAACGCACTGCGTCTGTTCCCGGGGCTCTCTGCCGAAGGCTTTCCGAAATAACGCTGAGCTTGGCGCATCCTAACCGTTGCTCTCGGACAGCGTAGTTAGAGTGTTGGGCGCGGGGAGTTGTCCTCAGTCATGAGGCGAAGACACCCTGACCAATCGCGGCTCGTCGACACCTTGTTTTCGTTTTGCTTGATCGAGCGACGGGCGAGCTCGACGCCGAAACGCGGGAAGACGTACCGTTCGCCCAGTGTCGGATGCCTCGAAAATCGCATCGATCACTCGCAGGTCGGCCAGTCCCTCCTCTCCGGAAGCTTCGGGAGTCAGATCGTGAAGGATGCTTTGAGAGAATGCTTCGATCTCCCCTCCAAACTGGTCGAGCTTGGGGTACTCCTACGCCCGTGCAGACTCTCCGTGGGTAACGGTTCGTTTCAGACCTGAGGCGTATTCAAAAGCCGGTTCGAGGACGATCCGACCTTGGGTTCCGACGATTTCTAGCCGAGAGGCCTCGTCAGCACCGAAGCTGACCACAAACGAAGCGAGTCGGCCCCGGGGGAAGCGTAGGGTGATAGCGGCTGTTTCCTCCACTTCGTCGAAGCGCGGATCCAGGGACCGGGCTAGCAAGGCAGATACCTCGGTGGGTTCGTCCTGCATGAACATGCGCGCTGCATTTAAACAGTAAATACCGATGTCGTAGACCGGGCCACCGCCACGATCCACCTTGAGCCTAATATTGTCGGGATCGGTGATCTGATAACTAAAGGAAGACGTGAGGTAGCGGACTTCGCCTATGTCTCCCTGTTTTACTTTCTCCAGCGTTTCCAGTGTGGCGGGTTCATAATGAAGGCGATAGGCAGTCATCAGTTTGACGCCATAATGAGCGCAGGCATCGATCATCTCTTCGGCTTCCCGAGCGTTCATCGCCAGGGGTTTTTCGCACAAGACGTGTTTGCCCGCTTCAGCCGCGCGGATCACATACTCATAGTGCAGATCGTTGGGCAGCGCGATATAGACTGCGTCAATTTCCGGGTTGGCGAGGCAGTCGTCGATTTGCTCGTAGGAATACGTGTAGGCGATTCCGTGTCGCTTTTTAAGAATGGCGCGTTTCTTGGGATCGCCCGAAACCAATGCGCGCAACTCCGAGTGCCGGGCGTTTAGAATACCGGGAAGCGCGGCTACTTGTGCGATGTGCCCTAAGCCAATCAGTGCGTAACGAACTTTTGCCGATGTGTTCGCTTGATTCTTGCGGCGAGTGATTCCGAGGTCGCGAGACGCCGAGGATGCTGAACGTAGTCGCGTACGCCGTGTCGGCTTTGACGATTTCGAGGCGTTTGAGCTCTTGGGAGCACGCGTGGGCTTAGCCTTCTGGGTAGAGGAACGAGAGGTGTATGCCATGCGACCCAGGTTACCTCGCGCCTTTTCGGGCGCCTATCCGACTCTGGCCGGTGAAGGCCATCCGGTCGAAGTCCCGGAGGCTGTGAGGGCCTTCCCTATCCGCTAGGGAGCCTCAGCGACTCGTGGCGAACAGTCGTTGGGAGAACGGCGCTACGTTTGCTGAGGCGCTAGCGAGTTCGCTGCTCGCACAAGCGCGTGGAAGATGAATCCAAATTAGGCCTGCAACATTTTCTTGGGTCATTGCGGATGGATCGACCGCTTCGGGCAATGGCAGGGTGCGTTCGAAAGGACCGGGATCAATCTCTAGAGTAATGATGCCCACGCCTTGCGCTCGATTGCGATCGAGCTCAGGGACGTTACGCATCCCCCGAAGAGTCACCTGCTTTTCACGGACGGAAACCTGTAGGGAACTGGGATCGATTCCTGCCGCCTCGATACAGATCGTCACTCCCCTGTCACAACGGAAGGCATTGACCAATGGCCTCCAGCCACGGAAAGCCGGTGCGATGGGAGACCGTGGGCGGTTGAGTTCGGGCGGCTCCTCGTAGTCACGGAGCAGTTCAGGAATCATGGATAATAAAAAGTAAGGAGCTCGATCTTAGCCGTGGTCCCTGGGGCGCGCTATCGGGGATATCCCGAAAGTGTTGTCCGGAATCGCAATTGGATCTGTTCGGTGTCCGTGGGATTCCGGACAGGGGGTGAGGGACTCTGCCGCTGGTGGCATGCTCGAACTTGCCCGATGGCCACCTGCCTGTGCCGGAATTAGAGTAGGGGCTCAACCAACGATTCGAGCAGATGAGTGCTGGGATGCCAAAACAGCACAACTCACCCCTCATCGCTCAAACAAAGCTGGCAAACTGGAAAAGGAGGAAAATTCCCATGAGTAAAACAATGAGCTCAAAGGCTGGCCAAAAGACCCGACCCAACGCCCTGGGACGGAAACCGGCTGCGAAGCAGAAAGGACGTGGTCGTCACCTTGAGACCTCTTATCAAGACCATCTTGAGTTCGCCTCCCTGTGGGACGCTCAAACTCGAAATCCGAGAGGGGGCGTGCGAGCGGGCAGGAGCAGTCACGAAGGAAACGAGAGGGGTGATCGGTATTTTCCTCGAGAGATCCCATGGAAAGGTCGCTCGACTTCCAATGGCTCGGGCCATGAGTCTCTGCATCGTTCACGCGCGTTTGATGGTCGTCGCGCTNNTCGCGCTCCGAGCGGGGACGATTATCGGCGTTACGATGATAACCCTCGCCGTCTACAGGACCGAGTACGGCCGTCTGAAACGAGAAATGACTCGCTCGGTAGCGGAGGCCAGCGTGGTGATGGGCTTGATCACTCCAAAGAGTACACGCGTCGTGAGTTTCAGCAGGATGCCGCGCGTTTTCGCGATGCCTACGAAGAACCCTCAGGGCGTACCTATCGTGGGCGCTACCCGCAGTCCGCTCGCGAAGGCTGGCCGGACGATGCGGACCGGAGTGAGATCCGCCCGTATCGCAATAGCGAGTATTCGGATTGGGAGCAGGCTTTCCGTCGTGGATACCATCACCGGGATCACCTTGAGGACAGTCGACCCTACGGACAATCTCAGCNNCGCATGACCGATGACGAACGGCGGTATCATGGCCGCGGAAAGCGGCCGACTTCCGAGCGGACTCGTAGCTAAACCTCCAGGGGGCAACGAGGTGGATTGAGAGTCAGTCGAATGCTCATGGCAGTGTGACTCCCTTCGTTCTAAAAAAATCAGAAATGACCCGCTGCAAGGTTAGGTCAGAAGGCCGGCTCTTAAGGAGTCCTTGGAACTCTCGACTTTTCTCTCCGAAGCGTGGTGAGGAAGTGATCGTGCACACTGCTTTTCCAAGGTGCCTCCACTGGCGAGCAATCACGCCTACGCCGGAGTGTTGGATGCGAGCAGCGTGATCGAACTGGTCGTAGTCNNTGGATTACTATACACGGGAGGCCTGCGCGTAGGCATTGATAGAGAACGCCAGCACCTCCGTGATGAACGACAAAGTCGAATTGCGGCAAGTGGGGCTCGTAGGGGATGTAAGGATACTGATGGAAATTTCCGCGGTGAGTCGACCCCTTCAGGGAGGGCATACCCTCGCTAAAGTGGAAGGCAAGCGAGGGAAACCGTGAGCTAAGACGCTCAATAACCTGGGCCGCTTCTCGTTTTATCCAAGGGAGGTGTGTTCCAAGTGTGACAAGAATATTTCTACGTTGGGGGTCCCACGCCGGGTTGGTCGAGGGGAGGGCAGCGGAGAGTGGAGGAGTATAGAGGAGCGGGCCGATCCAAGTGAATGCCCGTGGCCAACGTCGGGGAAATTCGAACTCGGGTAGGCCTAGTCCCAATATCTTCTCGGAGGAATAGATCGTTTCTTCACTTTGATCACGATAGAGCCGGGGAAACCCCAGTGCGGTCAGGCGTTGACGGTGGGTGGCATGCACCGCCCGCTTGAACAGTTNNGATCGCGGGCGCGGAGCCATGCGGTATTTCCATGACTCCATCCGCCGAGATATCCGGGAGTTCCTTCCAAGGGCTCAATCGCGCAGGGAGAGGGCGTTGACGTCCACCAAGTGAGCCCTGCGAGCAAGGTTGCAGTACCCACAGTAGGTAGGACCGAATCAACAATCACCAAATCCGGTTTTACCGAGGATGAACGGTACCGTTCCAGAGCCGCGTGATGCAGCTTTTCAAGAAGACTGAGAGCAGCGCGAAACTGACGAAAGAGGGCGAGAGGGCGGCTTCGAATAGGGCGAGAGGGATTAGCTACGCTCTCGATGGCAGCGTCCTCACCCTGCAAGATGATCTCTGCTTTCAACCCGCTGGCTTGGATTTCCTGGTGGGCTGCTTCAGTGGACACGATACGCACGTTGTCTGTGATCGGCTGGAGAGCGCGTGCCATCGCGATCATGGGGTGCAGGTGACCCCGAAACGGCGGGCACCAGAGCTCAATCGAGCGGCTAGGCATGACGTGGCAGGTTGGATACGAGCGCTTGGGTCTGAGGGCAATGACAAGCGAGGAGGCGCAAATCAGATCGGCCGCGGAGGTCACGCAGGATGCTAACGGTGGAGCGATAGGCTGAGTTGTCGTCGAGAAAGAGCCNNCTCGTGGTGATGCCAGAAGGCGTCGGCTGCATAGAGAATCGGCCCGTCTTGGTCCTGAAGGTAAACGCCGCAGTGTCCTGGGGCATGCCCGGGTAGCGAAATGAGTACGATGCTACCGTCTCCAAAAAGATCATAACCAGAGAGGGCTGGAGACCACGAGCAGGGAGAAAAATACGAAGCTTGGAGAGGAAGAGAGCGGGTTTTGAAATCCTGCGGAAGCAATTCGGGGAGAAATGCGCTCCGGGTTTGGCCCCAGGCTGAACGTGCTTCGAACACTGAGAGCGCATTTTGATGGTAGTAAAACCGGGCGTGAGGGAAGTCGCGCACGCCGCCCACGTGGTCGGCATGAAAATGGGAGAGGATCACGCTGCGAACGGCTTCGGGATCGAATCCGGCAGAACGAAGACACGCCGATGTTGATAGAGGATCGACGGCGGGTGATGCCCAGCGGTATAGGCAGTGCGGCCACCGACGTGAGGCCGCGCGAAAGCGATCGCTATAGCCTGTATCCACGAGGGCCAAACCGTGCGTCGGGTGCTCGACGGCGAGGAAAACCGCATGGAAACGCCCTACTTTCCAGGTCTTTCCGTCCACCAGGCGCAGCAGGTGTCGGCAATATCCATTCGCAAAAAAATTGGTTCGGACCCGGGTAGGCATGACGGTGGCTGCTTAGAGAAACGCAACGCGGTTCACCACGTGAAGATCATGGCGGCTTGGGCGTAACCCGCGGCGGTGCCGAGAAGAAGAACCCGTTCGCCGCGCGTGAGTTTGCTTTGTGCGCGGTGCAGCGAAAACGGTATCCCAGCAGCGACGAGATTCCCATGGTCTGCCAGGGAAGTATGTAAACGCTCCGGAGGCAAAGCGAGGCGCCGGCCCAAAAGGCGCAGGGCTGGGCCTGAGGCCTGATGAGGAATGACGTGGAGTCTTTCCAGCGAGTCGTTGGCTTGGGAAAGAACCGCTTCGAGTAGAGGGGGGAGCTTTCGACTGGCAATCCGGTGAAGTGCGGCACCATCCATAAAGAATCGGTAGCGATCAGCGGTCTCGGCGGTGTAGAGAAAAGGCGCTGTGCGGTGTCCGCCTGCGGCTACTTCACAGACTTCGGAGAACTCACCCCAAGTTTCGTGACGATAGGCGAGCGGCACCGTGGGTTGACGTCGTTGTACCACTGCGGCGGCCGCGCCATCTCCCATCAGACAAGCACTCGCGGGATCGCGCCAATTAACGCCGTCCAAGGGAGTTTCTGCGCTGACAATCAAAGCGCGTTGGAATTGGCCAGCGGCAAAAAAGCCGTTCACTGCAGACAGCGCGGTGAGAAAGCTGAGGCAGGAGGCGTGAATATCCAATGAAGCGATTCCCCGAGCGCTGTCGCCTAATGTCTGGTTGAGTAAAGCGGCGTTGCAGGGAATCGGCTTTTGCTGACAGGTGCTTGCGTCGACAATGAGGTCGATGTCGCTGAGTGAGAGATTGGCATTTTGCAAAGCAGCCAGAGCTGCACATCGGGCCATCGTAGTCCCGTTTTCATCAGGAGCGCGCTGATGCCGAAATGTCACCCCGGTGTGGCGCTCTGTCCAGCCTACCTCGAGTCCCAAGCGCTGGTCTAACTCTTGGGAGCTGATGGTCTTTTCAGGGAGATAGGCGCCGGTGCCGATGATCTCAAAGTGCTGTTGCATGCGAGGGGTGGGATCGACCTTCGGTAGAAAGCAGAGGATGGATCACGGCGACACAGAGCTCCAGAAATTTGGGTTGAACCAGAGTGTCGAGATGTCCGCCTGAGATAAGGTAGTCAACGCGAGGGAAAAAGAGGAGGGAGAGACCATCGAAACGTGCTCTTACGGTGATAAGGCGGGTCCGCGGCAAAGGCCGACGAGCGACCGGAGCATAGGCGATGATGGTGACTCGACTCAGGATCGCCTCAGGCAGTTCCAATCCAGCGAGTAACTCGAGGCCACAGCTTCCGGCCAAAAGAACTGTCATAGAAGCCTGTTCAAAAAAGGTGATCAGATGTTCCCGATGATGAGTCCGAGCGCGCTTCGAGCGCGCGCCCAGGAAGTTGCGAGCGTTCCGCAGGCTGGCTCGCCACAAAGGCGTGGGTGACCAAGCCGCGGTGGAGGGCGGATAGGGAAAGTCGCGGTTCACCCAGACGACGTCGACGTCGGAGGCAGAGCGAGAGGCGCACGAAATAGGATCGCGTTCTGAGCCAGGATTCCCTCTGAGCCGTTCTTGAAGTTGGGCGAGAAAACGCTTTTGCCGAGGATGAAGCGCGGCCGAGTAGGGATGTACCGGACCGGTGAGGAAAGCGATCTGAAGTCGAGGGCGAATCACAGGAAATCAAAGTGAGCTTCATCACGAACGCGGATACGACGACCGCGCCAAAGGAGAGTGCGTTTAACTCGCGCGTGTAGGGCATGAAACGGCTGAGCGAGTTCTGCCAGAATCGAGTAAACGGGGTGATGCCGCCAGCGATCCGAAAGGAGGTAGTGAAGTGTCCCCAACGAAAGAGAGCGCAGCACGAGCGTGATGAGAACGAGAACGCCCGCTTCCCTCGTGGGCGCTAGGGTTAGGGAGATGAACAACGCCCAGAGCAGCACACTAGGAAGTGCCAGGAAGACCGTTAGAAGTGCGCGTTTGGGCTGCGGCTGAAGAGAGAAAAGAAGACCAGCGAATAGAAACCAACGGTGCATGAGACTGCGGTGGTGCGTAGAGTCTCGGACCGTGGTGGCGACCTCGACGATCTGCGCGGACTGATGAAGTCGATGGCCGGCGTTGAGGACGGCGCGGGCTACGGCGACGTCATCGGTCAGGTGACGCTGCAGAGGCGCAAAGCCTCCGCGGGCGAGCCAGTCCTCGGTGCGCAAGGCGTAAATCATACCGTTGAGGGTGAGGGGTGTTGAAAGAGCGGACCACGACAAATACGTGAGTAGGCTTTCATTGTTGACGAACTGTTCTACCAGACGGGAAGGGACACCGCCCCCTCGGCGGTACACCGGTAAGCCCGTCGCTAGAAAGGACGACGAAAGCGCGCTCTGTAGTGCCAAAAGAG
>DKKJ01000285.1:14712-18158 GCA_002455175.1 Opitutaceae bacterium UBA6669 | reverse complement strand
GGCGAGTGTCGCTTCAAGCATGGGATCGCCGCTAAGGATGGGCTGCAGGATGGAAACCGGAACCGGTGCTATCGGGAGTTCGTGTTTCTTTGCACGAATCGCTCCGCACCAGGCGAGGAGCAAGCGCGCGAACAGAAGAACGAGGTAGCTCCCGGCGAAAACAGCGGCCATGGTGCCTCAAGAGATGGACGCCTGTCGTTCTTTTTCCCAGCTTACAAAGGAAGCGACAGCGGCATCCAAGGTTTCTGGGGGCGGTCCCAAATCGGACAGCATTTTCCCCACGTCGAAAGTTTTCGAATACGCGAAAACGCTTACGCCAAAACGAGTGATGGGCGGTTCTCCCAAGAAGGGCAGCGCTCGAAACAACGTCTCGGTGATTCCGGCCAGCCTCATGGCTCGTTGCACGGAGATACGGCGCTGNNAGGAGGAGGAAGGCCAAGTTCCTGAAAAATGCGGAGGAGAAAAGGGAGGAGAGAGACGGGCTCAGCCTGAGTGAGATTGTAGTCTCCGGTGATTCGAGGGGACTCGGCTACGCGCAAGATGTAGTGCACCAACGAGTCGATAGAAATCAGGTCACCCACGGCGGGTTGGCCATCTGCTGTCTCGATCAAAGGGAGTCGGCCCGCTCTGGCTGCTTTGAGAATGCGAGGAAAGAGTACGGTATCATCCCGACCAAACACCGCACGCGGTCGAAGAATGGACCAAGCACCCGGATACTCTCGGATGTAGCGTTCTCCTAGATACTTGGTTTCGGCGTACGTATTGACAAACGAAGGTCCAATGGGGGAGGTCTCCGACAGCCCGAATTGATGCTCGTGCCGGTAGAAGACCGAACTGGAAGAAAGGTAGATGAGTTTGGGTCGGCCATGGCGGAGACAAAAGTCGACCACGTGTCGGGTGGCGTCGACATTCTGTCGTTGGAATTCACGCACCGAGCCCCAAGGAGAAGAGCGAGCGGCGGCGTGCACCACCACGTCGGGCGTGAAATCGAGGTGCAGTGGTTGAGTTAGGTCGTAGGAACGGTAGTGCGGGTGATCCCAACTCCGTCGGCCTATCCCGACGACCTCTGCATAGCCTCTCGCTACGCTCTGGGCCAGCAGGGCGCGTCCGACGAAACCCGAGGCACCAGTGATCAGGAGTTTCAACGCGAGGCAGGGGGGGCGGGCGGTGCTGACGAACTGTTCGTTGGCGAGACCGGAAGGAGGACATCTACGAGTCCTTGCATGACCTCATCGACAAGAATCTTAAGCTTTCCANNTTGGGAGGAGTTTAAGGGGAAGGTAGGGGAACCTTGATTAGCTGCTGCCCGCTCACGGGCGCGTTGGAAAAACGCCTCTTGTGCAGCGGGCAGCTCAACACGTGTCGGGGCGAAGCAAGGGACGAGAGAGTCGGGTATCCACAACGCCCATTCGTCTTTATCCGCAAAATACAGGGCGACCGCTCCACGGTCACGGACGCCGAACATCTCGGCATGACGTCGGGCGATGCCTTCTAAATCGCGATCTGCGTCCAGCGAATCGCGTTTGTCGTATAACCGGAAATAAATGGGAACCGGTGTGAACCGCGCCAGGTTAGCCAGCTTGTTCTGGTACCCCCGTGCTCGTGGAGGATCCTGAGGAAGCAGCCGGTGCGGATCATCGAAATAGGGATAAGGAAAGCGCGGGGTGATGGCGGCCAGACGATCCAATGCGGTCGCGTTGGCGAGGAAGGCTTCGGCCATGGGACCGCGGCGCAGGATCTTCACCTCCATGGTATCGCCTTGTTGGATCAAGGGCAGGATTTCTATCCCCTTGACCACTTGGCCGAAAACGCTGTGTAGGAAATCGAGTCGCTCGACCGGACGAAGCGTAAAGAAAAACTGCGAACCATTCGTGTCAGGTCCCGCGTTAGCCATAGAGAGCACGCCGACGACATCATGGCGCAACTCCCGGCTGAACTCGTCGGCAAATTCGTAGCCTGGCCCGCCTTCGCCGTCGCCGCGGGGATCTCCGCCCTGCACCACAAAGTCAGGGACCACACGATGGAATTTGAGCCCATCGAAAAACGGTTTGCGCGGCTCTGGACCCAGTTTGCCTTCCGCTAGTCCGACAAAACTGGTGACGGTGAGCGGCGCTTTTTCGTGGAACAACTTGGCCGTGATGACACCGCGGGGAGTGGTGAACTCAGCGTAAAGCCCTGGAGGAAGCGCAACGTCGTCAGGCGTAGGGGTTGCCGTGGTCGAAGGACTCTGCGCGCCTAGGTGCAACGCGGGCCCAATGGCGAGCACACCCGCTAGGCGGATAAGGGAAAGGAAAGGGGAAAGCCAAGTCAGGTGCATTGAGAGAAAGGTGCCAAACGCGGGGTTCCAGCTGGTTAAGGACCGGTCCAACCCCGACGAATCATACTGATGGCGATCGCGGCAAGAAGGAGGGACACAATTTTGGAGAGCGCACGCATGCCGGTCATGCCAATCCAACGACCCAAGCGGTCTGCTTGCGCGAAGGCCAGGACGACGAGTGCGAGGTTGGCTACCAGTGCGGCCAACGTGATGCCTACGCCGTAGGTTTGAGCGCAGAGCAAAAGCGTGGCTAG
Organism: Opitutaceae bacterium UBA6669; assembly: GCA_002455175.1. Classification (GTDB taxonomy): domain Bacteria; phylum Verrucomicrobiota; class Verrucomicrobiia; order Opitutales; family Opitutaceae; genus UBA6669. Next base: position 15,587 of record DKKJ01000285.1, on the reverse strand, counting down.
GGTGGCGGGGCCAGCGATCAACGGCATGCCCAGAGGGACCACCCCAAAATCGTCCGCGATTTTGGCAGGTTCCTCGGCGGCAGAGTGAACGAGATCTCGCGCGGCGAGGATGAAAAGGATCAGCCCACCGGCGACTTGGAAGTCGCTGACCGTGATCCCGAGCGCGGCGAATATGCTGCGTCCTAGGAAAAGAAAAGCCAGCGCGACCACACCCCCCGTTACCGCGGCTTGGCGAGAAATTCGACGTTTGGTTGCGGTCGGAACGCCTGCGCCCAGGGCGACGAAAATGGCGGCGAGGCCCACGGGATCGATCGCCACGAACAGAGGAATAAACGCCTGCAGGAAGGAATCGAGGACCGGCGGAAGCGTCATACGATCTCAGCGTGGGATCACCTGGTGGAGGAGGGTCTTGAGGTCGGACATCGCCACCGGTTTTTGCACGCGTGCGCAAAAACCGTGGGAGGCAAAGTCCACCAGTACGGGATCGTCGAGGGAGCCACTCATAGCGATGGTTTTCACCCGGGGATCGCTGGCCAGAAGCTTTTTCAAGACAGCTTCACCGCGCTGCTTATCCGTAAGGTTAAGATCGAGCAGAACCAGGTCGATGGGCCGGGAGGTTCCTTGAGCTTGCGAGTATAAGGTGACTANNCCATGACCCGTCCCAATCGTGGAGGCAGCGATGTGGGCGATCCCTTGGCTTCAGTCGAAGTGGGAGACACCAGCTCATTGGAGGCAGGGAGAAGCAGTTGAAAGGTGGTGCCACGCCCGACTGTGCTCTCGACACGCATTTTTCCGCCGTGCTGTTTGACGATGGTGTAACTGGTGGCCAGACCGAGCCCATTGCCTGTCTTTTTGGTGGTGAAAAACGGATCGAA
>DKKJ01000285.1:0-14637 GCA_002455175.1 Opitutaceae bacterium UBA6669 | reverse complement strand
TGGTTTCTACCGGATGCCCCGCCGCAGCGAATTGCACGGCTTCTCTTAGAAGTGGAGGGAGCGCGACAGGACGCTTTTTAGGAGCCTCGCCCCGGGCGAAGGTGAGCAATTGCTGCGTGATATCCCGGGCTCGCCAGATAATGCGTTCGAGCTGGGTGAAGTGCTCACGCACTCCGGCGGGCAAGCCTGGCTCCAATTGAGCTAGGGAAAGGTGCGCCAGCATTGTCGCGAGCAGGTTGCCGAAGTCATGGGCAATACCGCCGGCGAGCAGGCCTAGCGACTCGAGCTTGCTGGCGCGAGCGCTCTCATCGGCCAATTGACGTTCACGCGTGATATCACGCAACGCCAGCACAGCGCCGGCAATCGTGCCTTCGGCATTGCGGATCAATGCGGCGTTTTCGGCGATGATCCGTTCACCCGCGTTATTGGCGGATTTAAGTCGGTAAACTTGTGCTGAGCGCGGAGGGCTCAAGGAATCATTGAGCAAAGTGAGGACTGGCGGTTCTTTATCCTCGCGCGTATGCTCGTCGAGGAGGTGGACTTTGTCGCTGAGTANNCCTGAGTAACTGGTTGACCGCGGAAGCGCGGGTGATGCCTAGCAACTGCTCGGCAGCCGGATTCATGAGCAAGATTCGTCCGGCGCGATCGAGCGTGAGGACCGCGTCGCTGATGCTTTGCAGCGTGATTTCCAGTCGGTAACGTTGCTCGACCAAGAGCTGGCCGGTTCTGACGCGTTCAGAGATGTCGGTGAAAACGGAGAACACGCCCACGAGGATCTGCTGATCATCGCGGATGGGATTTACCCTGACCGAGGCGGGAAAGGTGCGGCCTGATTTGGTGCGGACTTCGGTTTCACCCGTCCAAGCTCGCTGGGCGTGGATACTTTCTTGGATTTCGAGCGCAACGTCCGCATCGGTGAACAAGAGGTGGGGACGTTNNACGTTCCTGCGCATTGAACTCTTCAACCGAGTATCCAAAAAGCGCGCGGTGAGCGTGGTTGTGGTAGAGACTGCGGCCAGAGGTGTCCGCAATGCTGAACGCCTCTGCCGCATTTTCAAACGACTGTTGCATCCTTGTGAGCGCGAGACCCTGTTGGGCCAGCTGATCATGGATGCGGCGCTGCTCCTGGAGCATCCGCCTTTCGTTGCGGATCGCAAACCAAAGGATGGAGAGGGAGCAGGCGGCCAGTACCCAGAGGATGATTTGGATGTCGGTCGAAAACACGGAGGATTTTTCAAACGATAGAATCCACTCAAACCGGGGCAAGCGTCGTGATTGGCCGTCGGCCGATCAGAACAGAGCCGCCTGAAATCAGCACAAAACCNNTGCCCTTGTTTCGCGCCGCGGCAACGGGCACGGTGGACGTTTCCAATCCTTTCTCCGCATGAAGATTAATCTCAAGCTTACCCCGCAGTCTCTGCAGAAAAAAGTCACGCGGGTTTTCGAACTCGCTGGTCAGAAGATTCGCGCCGTCGACGCGAGTTGGGACTCAGCCAAAGGCACCCCGGTTTTCACAGTCAAAGGCAAGTACACCTCGCGCGGCTGGACCGAATGGACGCAGGGTTTTCAGTTCGGGATGTCGTTCCTGCAATACGACGCCACCGGAGAAGACGACTTCCTTAAGCTGGGTCGTGAAAAAACCGTCAAACTGATGGCTTCGCACGTGTCACACGTCGGCGTGCACGACCATGGGTTCAACAACGTTTCCACCTACGGCAACCTTCGCCGGCTCCAGCTGGAGGGAAAGATNNCAATTGGAAGGGAAGATTCCCGCGAATCAGGACGAACTCAATTTCTGTGAACTTGCGTTGAAGGTCTCGGGCGCGGTGCAGGCAGCTCGGTATGCGTCGACCTCCTACAAAGAACCGTGGTCGCCCGTGGCGGGTGCCGGAGTGGTGCCTAGTGGCTACCTTTACTCGTTCAACGGACCACAATCTCTGTTCGCCGACACGATTCGCTCGTTGCGCGCGCTCGTGGTGGCCCACCAGCTCGGGCACGTTTTGATGGGAGAAGGCGACAAGCCGATCAACCTGCTGCACCGCGCGATCGAGCACGCGGCCACGACGGCTCGCTTCAATTTGTTCTTCGGAAAAGGACGCGATAGCTACGATGTGCGTGGTCGTGTGGCGCATGAGTCCATCTTTAATCGCAATGATGGACAATTCCGCTGCCCCAGCAGCCAGCAGGGGTATTCTCCGTTTACGACGTGGACTCGCGGTGCGGCCTGGATTATCTGCGGGTACGCGGAGCAGTTGGAGTTTCTCGATACGGTTCCCGGGAAGGACCTGGATGCCGTGGGTGGCCGACGTGCCGTGACCAATCTCTTCTTGGAAAGCGCGCGGGCTTCGAGCGACTACTTCATTGATGGTTATTCCTCGAAGGACGGGATTCCTTACTGGGACAGCATGGCCTTGAACACCCACAAACTGGGTGACTACGCCGCGCGTAACGCGGATCCGTTTAATGACCACGAACCCGTCGACAGCTCGGCCGCTGCGATTGCCGCGCAGGGCTTCATTCGTTTGGGACTCTGGTTGGGAGCGAACGGAGAAAAGGCTGCGGGCCGCCGGTACCTGCAAGCAGGTCTGACCGTCGCGAATACGCTCTTTGATGAGCCGTATCTTTCTACGGATCCCAAGCACCAAGGCTTACTCTTGCACAGCGTCTACCATCGCCCGAACGGCTGGGATTATGTGCCCAAGGGACAGAAGGTACCCTGCGGGGAGTCTTCAATGTGGGGTGACTACCACACCTTGGAATTGGCTCTTTTGCTCCAACGTCTCGGACAAGGTAAGTACTACACCTTCTTTTAATTGTTTGGCATTTGTTGGCTTTGACCTGCGCAGTGAGGGTGACCTCGCTGCGTTTTTTTGTGTCGATCCTTGTGGAAATGGGCGTGCGCGAAGCATTTCGCGTGTCTGTTAGAGAGACGCATCAGGTGATTGCGGACCGGTCCAAGAAGGGAAATCTCGAGCGATTCGGCTTGCGAGAATGCCGATTGGAATTCGTTTCCTTGGCTCTGTCCCCGTGACCTGGTGGACTGGTTGGCTGAGTTTCTGGCATCGTGCGCGTTCCACTTCTTTACGAATCCCATTCCCATACACCGCTGTGCAAACACGCGATTGGCTCACCTGTGGAGTACGCCGACGCGGCTCGGGCGCGAGGATTGAAGGGCATTATTTTCACATGTCACAGTCCGCTACCCGACCGGCATTCCTTTCAGTGGCGAATGGCACCCGAGCAGTTTGATGAGTACGTCGCTTTGATTGCCGATGCCATCGCGCGACGCGCCAACCAAGTCGACATCCGCCTCGGGTTGGAAAGTGATTACTATCCGGGCGTTCAACCGTGGCTCGAACGCCTGCATGGACGAGCCTCGCTCCATCATGTGTTGGGCTCCGTGCACATGCAGATGACGCAGTACCGAGAAACCTATTACAAAGGTGATCCCTTTGCTTACCAGCAGCTTTATTTCGAACACTTGGCTGAGGCGGCGGAGACCGGGCTCTTCGACACGTTGGCGCATCCTGATTTGGTCAAGAACGAGGCGCCCGACGCCTGGATTTTTCCTAGGATTCAGCCCTACAGNNCGAGCGGACTGAATAAGGCTCTTCCCGAAATGAACCCAGGAGTCTCGATGCTCACGCTTATGCACGCTCGCGGCATTCCTGTCGTCGTAGGTGCGGACGCGCACAGCCCAGACCGTGTAGCCGATCGTTTCGAAACTGCTTTGGATACCTTAAAGGCCGTGGGTTACCGAGACGTTAGCTTTTTCCTCGAGCGCCGGCGGCAAAACGTGGCCATTGCTGATGTTCGCGCTTCACTGATTGCTTCATGACTGCGTCCGGAATCGATCTCTACCAGTTTACTCGCGCCGAGTTGAGCGACCTGATTGCCGGTTGGGGGTTTTCTCGTGTTCACGCTGCGCGGCTGTGGAACTACCTTTATTGGGAACAAGCCGAGTCGATCGAGGCCATGGCTGATTTGCCGGCCAAGGTGAAAGGGAAATTGCTGGCAGAGACACGCCTGGGGGTGCTCCCGGTGTCGCTCGCCACGGATTCCAGTGATGGTTATACCCGCAAGTTCCTGCTCGCGTTACCGGATGGTTTGCAGATCGAAACGGTTCGCATGCACTTCACGGGTCGCACCACCGCGTGCATTAGTTCGCAGGCGGGATGCGCGATGGGTTGTGTCTTCTGCGCAACCGGGCAGAGAGGATTCTCACGCCACTTAACCGCGGGGGAGGTGGTCTCTCAAGTGGTGCATGTGGCACGGCTGCTCAAGCGAGCCGGGGAGCCTCGGTTGCGCAATCTCGTGGTGATGGGAATGGGCGAGCCTTTGCACAATTACGAAGCGACGCTGCGCGCGATGGAGATTGTCAGTGATGGAGCAGGGATCGCTCTTGGCGCGGAACGCATCACGATCAGCACAGTGGGCGTGGTCCCGGGAATCCTGCGTCTCGCGGAGGAAAATCAACCCTACAGCCTGGCCGTTTCTCTCCACGCTGCGACGCAGTCTGAGCGAGCTGCCCTCGTACCCGCAGCCCGTGCGTGGCCGCTCGATCAGCTGATGGAGGCCTGCCGCACCTACAGCACGCGGACCGGTCGGCGCATTTTTTATGAGTGGACGCTGATCGAAGGGAAAAATGACGGTGTCGAGCATGCGCATGCGGTGGGCGCGCTGCTGCGTGGATTACCTGCGCAGGTGAATCTGATCCCGTTGAATCCCACGGAGGGGTATTCGGGCGTACCAGGACGGACCTCGGCGGCAAAAGTTTTCCAGCAGGTGCTCGCAGAGCACTATCAGCTTCCGAGCACGGTGAGACAACGACGCGGCATCGATATTGCGGCGGGCTGTGGCCAGTTAGCCGGAGCTGCTCGTGATGCGGCAGCGGGTTCGGTCGTAGGAGCCGACTAATCGCGTTAAAAGCAAGATGGCGCGTTACGCGGGAAGCGTTGCTGACCGTGAGCGGCGCGCTTGCACGGATTGAGCGAGAAGGTCGAAAACCGGGAGGGTTTCCTCCCAACCTAGACAGCCGTCGGTGATGCTTTGTCCGTAGAGCAGAGGCCGTTGTGTGTAGGCCTGAGCGCCTCCGACCAGGTGACTTTCCAGCATAACGGCAGCGATGGCCGATTCCCCTGCGGCCATTTGTGAGCCTAACTCCGCAGCGACCGCGGGTTGGCGCGCGGGGTCTTTTCCGCTATTGGCGTGACTGCAGTCCACCATGAGGTAGGGAGGTATGCCCTTAGTGCGGAGCAGCTGTGCGGCAGATTGGATATGACTCGCGGCAAAGTTGGGTCCAAGGGTGCCCCCCCGCAGAACGAGATGGGTAGCGTGGTTGCCGGCTGTTCCCATCACAGCTGGGGCACCTTCGCGGGTCAGGGAGGGAAACCAATGCGGATGCCGCGCGGACTGAATGGCGTCGATGGCGACTTGAAGGTTACCATCGGTTCGGTTCTTGAATCCCACCGGCATGGAAAGCCCTGAGGCGAGTTCGCGGTGAATCTGGCTTTCCACCGTTCTTGCGCCGATCGCACCCCAACTGACCAAGTCGGCATAGTACTGCCCCAACGTTGTATCCAAAAACTCGGTGGCCGCAGGAAGCCCTTGAGCGGCCACGTCGAGCAGCACCTGTCGAGCAAGGCGTAGACCACGGTTGATCCGAAACGTCTCGTTCAAATCCGGATCGTTAATCAGACCCTTCCATCCGACCACAGTGCGCGGTTTCTCGAAATACACACGCATCACGAGGAGGAGATGCTGTTCGTAGCGCGGCACGACGGCGGCTAACCGTTGCGCGTAGTCGTGAGCGGCGACGGGATCATGGATCGAGCAAGGCCCGACGACGACGAGTAAGCGGTCATCAAGCCCCGAGAGGATGGACTCGACGGCGCGCCGGCTTTCTCGGATGAGGGTGGCCCCGCGATCATCCAGCGGTAGCTCCTCTTCGAGAATCGCCGGGGAGAGCAGAGGTTTGACCGCGCGGATACGGAGGTCGGACGTGGGCAAGTGCACGGCAGAAAAGGCGATCTCTCAACTTGGATTTCCGCCGAGCAGTTGTATCGCCTGTTCGGTGAGTGGTGAGCGCAGTACTGGGGCTTCTCCAGCTGATACCGTAGCGGTGCCCAGGGCGCGAGCTTTGGCCCGAAGCGTGAGCCAGGCCAGGGTAGCGGCTTCTGACGTGGGGGCCTGTTGCGCTGCGATGTCCAACGCTCCGGTGGTGCTGGTGAGCTGTTCGGGGGCGAGAAGATTTTTTTCGCCGAGGAATAAGGTCAATGAGGCTCCCAAAACGTCGAGCCACGCCCGCGGTGACGTCGGAGGGGTGTAGCTTATACCTTGTCCTGCGGGGAATGGTTTCCACTCCATGAAAAGACGAATCTGTTCGTGCAGACGGAGCAACTCGGCATCAGCTGTTGCCGGCGTCCAACGTGCGGAAAACTGTTTGCGTTCCCGGAATTTCTTCACCTCCCAGACGCGGAGGAGAAGTTCGAAGTCGCCGTCCTTCTGCCGCAGTGCGCCCGTGAAGATGTAATCGAGGCCGTCACCGCTCGTGTCCACCAACTGGCGCAAGTTTTCGGTCGTCCACTCGGTCGGAAACAAAGCATAGTGACGTGCTTCGTTGACCAAACCGACGGCGGCGATGGGTGAGTACAGCGGAGAAAAGCAGAAGGTCTCGGTGAACCACAGCGGCAGCGCGCGTGAGAGTCGGCCAAGCTCTTCCTCGGGCTGTTTCATCAACGTGTGGATTGAAGTCAGACCGACCAGCGACAGTTGCGCAAACGCCACCCGGCGAACGCGGTCGGTTTTCGCTGGTAGAAGTGAGGGAGCTAGCGGTTCGAGTCCGTAAATCCAGATCGGTTTGCTCACGCTGACCAAGCTGATCATGGCGGGGCCCGTAGGAGTGGGCGCAGGTGTGCCGTCGACGGTCGGGCCGGTGGAAGAACTTGTAGGGGGACGAGGTGGTGGAGCCAGCCGCCCCTGGTTTTCTAGTTCAATCAGCTCACCCAGCGCATTGGAAAAACCGTGGAGTCGTTCTTCGAGTTCGGGCCGGCGTAAGGCGAAAAGGACGTCGAGCAGATGCCGAGAGGCGGTGGTGTTGCGTGTAGCCAAATACGCCTGCAAGAGATTTAAACCCGTGGCGGGGCCATGCCGTTCAGCGTCGTAACGAGGGGCGATCAACTCGACAATGGTTTCGACATAGCCGGTGGAGCCCAAGTCGGCGGAAATCGTGACGAGGACGTCCGCTCGGTCACCGGAGTCGGCAAGGATAGATTCGTAAAGCGCCAATGCGGCCGTGAGGTCTTTGGCTTCCAGTTTTTCGCGGGCAGCGAGAAGATTGGCTGCGATGGATGCGGCGGAAGTGACGGCAGCGGGAGAAGATGCTGAGGGGGGAATGGCTGCGGCGACCGGAGGAGCGGCGGGAATGGGCTGAGGAGGACTCGAAGCCGGTGGGCGCGTGGGTGGAGCTGGCGGCAGCTCTGAGGGAGCGGAGGGNNGAGTTTTTTTCGAAAAAATGCGATCAAGAAATCCCATACGAAGAGGCAACGTGAGAGAAAGCAGTCTGGCGAAAAGAAATTACGAGGGTGGATTCCGAAAACGGAGCGTCGGCTTTACCTGAAGGCCCTCTTCGCCGCCGAACTCACTCACTACGAGCGAGGGCGAGGAGGAGAGAGGTCGGCGGGGTTAATGCCTTCGCGCAGTTCGACTGTGGCGAGTACCTTGGGCACGTAGAGCTGAGTTTCGCTGGGTAACGCGGAACTCACTTCCGCAAATGAACGGGTTTTGCGGGAGGAAAGTGCCCGGCCGACACGCCCCTCGCCTGCATTGTAGGCGGCGAGCACCAAGGGCCAATCGGCGAAGCGTGCATGCAGCTTGCGAAGGTAGCGCGCGGCCGCCTGAGCGCTTTTCAGCGGATGAGTACGTTCGTCAGGGAGAGATGTGCTCAGCCCTAAACTCTCTGCGGTGGCAGGCATTAATTGGAAAAGGCCTTTGGCGCCAACCGGGCTGCGTGCCTCGGGATTGAAGGAGGATTCCACCTCCGCTAGCCAGGCGAGTTCGGGAGGGATGCCTTCTTCCACGAAGATCGCCTTCAACTGAGGCATCAATTCGTTCGCGCGGGCAGGTGCAGGTCGTTCGGCCAGACGTTTTTTCCAGAGGTCAAAGTGGGGGACACCTTCGGCTGGCAACGGCGGCGAAGTGATCGGGGCATCGCTCCGCGGTGGAGGGACAGCGGGACGCGGGGAGGGCGTGGGTGCAGGCGGAAGTGGCGGCGTGTGTGCGGCCTCATCGGCTGCTTCGGCAAGATCTAGGCGTTCCTCTAGCCAATCGGTTAAATCTGAGGAAACCGGCGAAGAACGTAGAGTCAGCAGGGCGTAANNAGAGGGGCGGCGGCAGCCAGCTCTTCCAAGGAGCCTGACTGGAGGGCACGCTGGAGACGCTGCGTGAGCGCGTTCCATTGTTCCGGGGAGATGAAGTCATACTCCGACTTGATTTCGTCGGGTGCGTACTCCTCGAAAAGACGTTTACCGAGATCGTAAAGACTCGAGCCCGTTTCAGTGGCCGGTGGCGGCTTAGGAGGGGGAGGGCGGTCCCCCGATTCCTCAGCCGCAAAACCAACTGCGGCGAGGAATACACCCAAGGCGATCGGAGGAACTTTCATACCCCCTGTAGACCGCCTGAAGTGTGCTAGGTTTCAGTCCAGAGAAGGCGGGAGACTTGAAAAGGCCCCCGCACTTCTCCGACGTCATGGACAAATTACTTCTTCTTCTTAGCGGGTTTTTTGGCCGCGGGTTTTTTCGCGGCTGGCTTTGCTTTGGTAGCTTTTTTGGATGCGGCTTTCTTGGCCATGGTATCTTGTATTTTAGTTATCGTTTTTTTTCCGGACGACTTCGTTGTCGGACGGAAAATTCTGAGAACGTGATTACGTTAAGATTAGATACGCGCAAAACGCGAGGCAGATTCTTACGTAAATGCGAAATCTCGCCGCTTTTCTTCGTCTCAGAAAGGTGGCCGCTTAAGAAAAAAGAGTATGTGCGTTCGTGTGACGCAGGTTTTTCAACTACGAAAACATCGTCGGTATCGTTGAGTCATTTCATTGATTTTACCTCTGAAAACGACGCTTTTCACGCTGGTGGAAACGAGCGCGTGGCGGAGAGAATCGGATACAAGCGCATTCAGGCTGATCTCATGCGTCACTGAGCAGTGGTCGCGTTTCATTTTCTTTCAACGAAGTGATAAATTCCGCGATTTTTGCGGCCACTTCGCGCATTAAAGCGGGTTCATGACCCGCCATGAGCCGTAATTCGAGGCATGTTCGCGCGCCTGATTTGGAGGAAGACGATGTGAACGAAAGCAGCATATTGTGCTCGGTGCAGTGCCTCACGATGCCTTGAGCGATCACGGGCGAGTCGACGGGGATCGTCACGATCGGACCAGGGTTACCGAGCACGGTGAGATGACGTTCCACTAGGCAGGCGCGCAGGGCTAACACCGCGCGGCGTAAGGCTGCGCGACGTGCCGATCCTTCGGGTGAACGCACAACAGCGAGGGCTGCTTGGGCGGTGGCGATCTGAGCCGGACCCAGCACAGTGCTATCTTTTTGCGTAGGCGCGTGGGCAAGCAGGTAGTCACGCACGTTAGCGCGACGCACCGCCACAAATCCGCCTGGAGTGGCAAAGGTAGAGGAGAAACTTCCAACAATCACATCGACTTTCCCGAGTGAGGACTGGACTTCGAGTTCACCCCCACCCTGAGGGCCCATGCAGCCGAGATCGTGGGTGACGTCGACTACCAGAGATGCGCCATAGTGCGCAGCGAGCAAAGCCAAGGCTTGGAGATCAGCCGTGGCTCCATCGATGGGAAAGAGTGCCGATGTGACGAGGAAAAGCGTCTGCCGTGGACGTCGTTTGCGCAGACGTTGGAGGAGTGTTTCCGCGTGATTGAGATTGAGGTGGTGAAAATGGGTGATGTTCCGTGTCGCCCGCTGTGCGCCGAGTCGGAGTGGGTCAGCCGACTGTGCATCAAGGAGAACAGCATCCTCCGGTTTGACCAGGGCGACCATGGCGTCGTATCCAGCGCTCCACCCACTGGCGTGCAACGAAACGTAGGGTTGGTGGAGCAACTCACCCAAGCCCTCCGACAGCGTATCCGCGATTGGCATCAGCCCGCCGTGGATGTGCGTACCGGCGCTGTGAAATCCGTCACGGCGGATGGCGACGATCGCGGCTTGCTGGACCGCGGGATGAGACGAAAGACCCAAATAGTCCGAGCTAAGGAAGTTGATCCCCTCATGTACCTGACCCGTGGGGCCGCGGTAGGTCGTCCATGGTTTGGGAGCGCTCAAGCGTCGCGAATCGAAGCCCTGTACTTCCCATGAAGTGCGACGTTGGCGCTCGCAGGAATACGCTGCGGCTCGTTCCGCGAGTTGATTCCGCGATAGGTTGCTGAGAGACGAGGCCCAGTGGGAGGGCGCGGGATCTTCTGTGTGCATAGAAGCAAGGACGAGAGTTCAAGAAAGAGAGTGGCCAGGGTGGCTCACGTGCTTCAGCTTACGCTTTTTCCATCGGCGAATGCTCGGGAGGATCTGAAAAGCAGTGAGGAATTTTTCCCGGTCGATTTCCTTTTTTCCTGCGCATATGACTTACGCAATTTGCTAACATGCAATGGTGACCCCTCCCACTTTTTCTGACTCCGTCGCCCGTGTTGTTCTGGTGGAAGATCACACGTTGGTGCGCCAGTTGATGAGCGAATTGGTGCGGAAAGATCTCGCGCTGTCCGTCGTCGCTGATTGTTGCACGGTTAGCGACGCCGTGACGGCTTGTTTGCGTGAAAAGCCCGATCTCGTAATTATTGATTGGATGCTGCCGGACGGCTTGGGTTTTGAGGTGGTGCGGACGGCGGGACCGAAGCTTCCCAAGACGAGGTGGCTTTTCATTTCTTCGAATGAGCAGGAGCATATGGTGCGAGAGGCGATTAGCCTGGGTGTGCATGGCTTTGTCTTGAAGCGGTCAGATCTATCGCTGCTCCGCGAAGCGATCCACAAAGTGCTTGCTGGAGAAAGCTTCTATTGCCCGGCGAGCTCACGATTGCTGGTTGAAAGCCTGCGCAGCGAGGCGAGTACCGTGGGAAGTAATCTTACGCCGCGGGAGCGCGAAGTGCTCCGCGGATTTGCCCGAGGCGAGAACGTGAAGGCAATGGCGCTGCGCCTTGAGGTGAGCCCAAAAACGATCAACAACGTGCTCTCTCAGGTGAAAGAAAAGCTTGGTCAATTCGAGCCTGCCGATCTCGTGCGCTACGCGATCAAACATGGCTATGTGGAAGAGCCGTAAAAACACCCTGCCAGTCCCGCGTTGACCGCCCCGTGAGGTTGCCTAGGTTCAACACCTTTCGGGATGAATCGGGTCCACATCAAAACCTACGGGTGTCAGATGAACGAGCGCGACAGTGAGGCCGTCGCGGCGATGCTGCGTGCTCGCGGATACCGAATTGTGACCTCGGAAGACGACTGCGATATCTTGTTGCTGAATACTTGCTCTGTTCGGGATGCTGCTGAGCAGAAGGCAATTGGGAAAGCTGGCTACGTGTCCGCGCGGAAACGGAAGCAACCCGATTTCATTTTAGGAATCCTCGGTTGTATGGCGCAAAATCGTGGCGCTGCCTTGCTCGATCAGCTGCCGGACGTCGATTTGATCGTCGGCACCCAGAAATTCCATCAGGTTCCCGGTTACCTGGATAATCTGCGGGCTGCACGGGCGGCGGGTGTGCCTATTGGGCAAGGTATCGTGGATATCGCCGAAGAAGCGGGCTCACAAAATACCATCAAAGACCACTTGATGACGGAGGATGCGGGAGCGCCTGCGGACGTGCCGTCGCGTCAGGTCACCGCGTTTGTTTCGATTCAGCAGGGCTGCAACATGGACTGTGCCTTTTGCATCGTGCCGAAGACGCGGGGCGATGAGCGTTCGCGGCCCATGGACGACATCGTGCGCGAGTGCGAACAGCTGGCGGCGCGCGGCGTGCGGGAAATCACGCTGCTGGGTCAGATCGTGACCAGTTATGGCCGTCGGGACTACACGGGTGTGCAAGGGAAGTCGCCGTTCGTGCAGTTACTGGAGCTNNAGTGCATGCGATCGACGGGATTGCGCGGATTCGTTTCACGTCGCCTCATCCCCGCGGATTTAAACAGGACTTGGTCGATGCCTATGGACGACTTCCGAAGCTTTGTGGTTATGTGCACTTACCGATGCAAAGCGGCAGTGATCGCGTGTTGAAGGCGATGAATCGACCGTACACCGCGGCGCGTTATCGGGAGATCGTGGAGTCGTTGCGTGCCGTGCGCCCTGATATGTACTTTTCAACGGATGTCATCGTGGGTTTCCCGGGCGAAACGGAGGAGGAGTTTGAACAAACGCGCCAACTCTTTGAGGCCTGCAACTACGACATGGCGTACGTCTTTAAGTATTCCATTCGTTCCGGTACCCTGGCTGCGGAGTTGGGTGATCAAATTTCCGACGAGATCAAAGAACACCGCAATCAAGTCCTGCTGGAGATCTTGCGCGAAAACTCCCTGCGTCGCAGTGCGAAACTTTTAGGCACCGTAGAAGAGGTGCTGGTGGAAGGGCCGGACAAGACAGGGCGCCGCTTTACCGGACGCACGGCTGGAAATCGTGTGACGATATTTGATGCCGATCCCCGACTCATCGGGGAACTTGTGCCGCTGAAAATCGAACGCGCCACTGTGAGCACCTTGTATGGTGAACTCGTCCTCGCTGGAGTTGGAGCTGCTTCCTGAGTTTTCTTTCTCATGTCTCTCACCCTTGCCACGTTGCTTCCCGGATTGGTTTTGCTGGTCCTCGGGGTACTTTTTCTTATCGGCAACTCTGCCATCGTTTCTGCTTTCAAGGCGATGCCGCGCTCGAAAGCTGCCACGGTGATTTTCTTTGGCGGGGCAACCGCGTGGTTTTTGTTGAACCTCTCAACGCTGTCGGAAGCAGACTTTGGTGAATACCGGCGCATCCTGATGATCGCGTTTGCCTTGATCGCGCTCGGTGCCTTTGTGTACGTCCCTGACTTTTTGGCGGTCCGAGGCTTGGCTGCATTGATGCTTTTGGCGGCCATGCCGCTTTTGGATGCGGCGTACATGGAATACGACCATCCGCAGCGACTGTTCATGGTTTCCGCGGTGTTCCTCGGCATCGCCGCGGCGATTTATTTGGGCGCGTCACCGTATCGCTTGCGCGACTTCTTCGGCTGGCTCTTCACCACCCCGACGCGAGCGCGGGCGCTGGGCGGGTTCCTCGCAGGGTACGGGCTTCTGTTGGCGGTCGTGGCGTTCACCTACTGAGAATTGCCATGGCGCAAGTTTCATCCCACGGCGTCTCGGTTCCCCCCGTCCTGCTGGTGCTAGCGGGGCCGGCTGGTTCTGGAAAAACGACCTTGTGCGAGCGGATGGTGGCGGAGGTACCGGGGTTTTCTCGGGTCGTCACCACTACCACGCGGGATCCCCGACCAGGGGAAATCAACGGCCTGCATTACCACTTCTTCTCGCCGGCTGAGTTTGACGCAAAACTAGCAGCCAACGCATTTCTGGAGTGGGCGTGGGTGCATCAGAAACATCGTTACGGCACCCTCGCGTCATCGGTGCTCGACCCACTGTCACGGGGAGAAAGTCTAATCATCAATGTCGACGTGCAAGGCGTGGAGAATTTTCGCCGAGCCGCGCGGGAAAACCGCCTGTTGGCGCGACATCTTGCCACCGTCTTTATCGAGGTCCCGGTGGAGGAGTTGGAGCGTCGTATGCAAGNNGAGATTCTGCGGCGGTTGAAAACGGCGGAGCGGGAACTGCTAGAAGCAGAGAAATTTGACTACCGGATTCGCAGTCAGAGCCGAGACGAGGATTTTCGTGCGTTGCTGGATGTATGGAGAGCCGTGCAGGCCCGTATCTTGGCTGCACCGTAACCGGTTTGTAGGGATCGGGCAGGTCGGACGAGAGTTCAGCCTGATCCAAGTAAGTGGGAACGACTACGCGGGCTCCTTGGCGAGGGTTTTTCCCTTCGCCTCGGAGCGCGTAATTCCGTTGTCGCCACGATCCGCCCTTTAAGAGGAGCGCGTGCCGCTGTCGGTGTAGGCTTCCATACCGACGCAGGAGCAAACCAAGTTGCGATCGCCGTAGACATTGTCGACGCGGCCGACGCTCGGCCAAAATTTGTTGGCCTTGACGTCAGCGGTGGGGAAGGCCGCGAGTTCACGAGAGTAAGGGCGGTCCCAGCGGTCCGCGATCACCACGGAGGCCGTGTGTGGGGCGTTCTTGAGCACATTATTGCTAGGGTGAAACTCTGCCGTGGAGATTTTGCGCATTTCCCCATGGATCGCGATCAACGTGTCGCAGAAGCGATCGAGTTCCCGCTTTGATTCACTCTCTGTGGGCTCGATCATCAACGTGCCCGCCACGGGCCAGCTCATCGTCGGTGAGTGGTAGCCATAGTCCATGAGGCGTTTGGCGACATCCTCCACCTCAATTCCCTCTTTTTTCCAGGAACGTAGGTCGATGATACACTCGTGCGCGACCAACCCTTGGTTCCCTTTGTAGAGCACCGGGAAGTGTGGTGCGAGCCGACGTGCGACGTAGTTGGCGTGGAG
>DKKJ01000215.1 GCA_002455175.1 Opitutaceae bacterium UBA6669 | reverse complement strand
GCGGTGACCGGAGGTTTCAGCAAACGCTTTGTCACGATCGCCTGGTGTTACTGTGGTTTGATTGCTGTCGCTTTGTTTGGACCAAACCTTTCCGACCCCGATCAGGCTTGGGGACTCCTCACCCGTGAGTTGTTGCCGGTCGGCCTTATCGGTGTGATGATCATTGGCATCCTGGGTGGTAAACTAGCCTTGCTGGGTGCGCAGTCCGTGGTGCTCGCTGGCTTGGTGGTGAAGAACCTTTATGAACCCATCTTTCCAGGGAAGTCTGAGAAGCATTACATGGTAATTGCGCGCCTGACCGTTCCGNNATTTAAATAGTGTAATCGCCTTGCTGAAGTTCGCGATCGTGTTGCTCGTGATTTGGGGAGTTCCGATTACGCTTATCTTTATTTGGCGTCGGATCACGGAAACCGCGGTTCGTATTCAAGTAATTTCCACTATCATCGTGGTGGCGGTGATTCCTTGGATTGTACCTACAATTCCGGCCCTCGCGCGATCCAGCGCGCTCACGGAAATGACCCGTGAGCGGGTGGTGACCCTTCAGGTTCCTGCTGATGCTACCGATGTCGCAAGAGGTTTAGCAAAAGAAGAAGGCCAGCTCGTCACGCGTACGCAGCGAGTGGAGCCTGTCTCCATCTATTTCGAAGAGGGAGTGGTGAGNNTCTCAACTCGCCGCGCACTGGCATTGGTCTGTTCCGTGCCGAGCTGTATCTGGCCCGGCTGCTCGGCTTCGACGTTGCAGGTTTCAGTCCAGCGCAACTTTTGACCACCCGCTATATGGTCGATGCACTCTTCCCGATCTTCATGGTCATCGTCTTCAGTCTCCTGACTCGTCCTACTGATCCTGCGCGAGTGGATCGCTTTTACGCTCGTATGAAGACGCCCGTGGGAGCCACTTTGGAGCAAGATGCGGTGGCGGTTCAAGAGAGCTATGCGAATCCCACACGTTATGATCACTTGAAGATGTTCCCCAGAACCAACTGGGAGTTCACCAAGTGGAACCGTCAAGACGCTCTGGGTTTCCTTGGTTGCTGCGGTTTGGTGGGTGGCATCCTAATTTTCTTCAAAGTCGTTTTAATGATTGGGAGCTGAGCTGGGCGCTTACGGTTATCCCAAAGCAAAAGCCCCTCGTGCTTACACGAGGGGCTTTTTACTTTAGCTGTTGGCAGTCGAGTGACTCAGGCCTTCCGGAGTCCGAAGCCGTAGCGAAGTGTCCATGATGTCTCCTCACCTGACGCCAGTGACAATCGCTGGTAGGGCTCGATCGAGAAGGTGGCGTGATTGCCCCAGATCACGCATTCTGAGGGAGCAAAATCAGTGGAAAATGTCAGCGAACTCAGAAGCGGATGCGTGAGGGTCGTGTCGACCACCGCGTCTGTGGGGAGGTGGAGGAAGTCCATATGGCCATCCTTTTCGTGCTCAAACCTCCGCTTTGAGCGCAGTTGATTTCCTTGCAGTAGGAATCCTGGGTTTTCGGCGAGAGTCGTGCCGGATGGTACGTCCGCTTCAATCAAGCGGTCCGTAAGAGCGAAAAAAGGATGAGCGAACCATTCCAAGGAAAGAGGGGTAGAGGAAAGGTTTTTGAGTCGGGACGAGGAGATCAAGCGGCGCCCGTCCAGAGAGACGGTGCGCTGAAGTTCGTAGTGGTAGTCTCCCGCGATTTGCCCGGTCAGAAAAACGATGTTGGTACCATCGTTGGAAATCGTCCAATTGCAGGGCTGGGTGACCTCGACCTCGCCCTTGGAGTCGAGTGCCAATTCACCGATTCCGAGGGCCACCCCGCGATTACCTTTCCACGTTTGGGGCTGCCCAGTACGACTCCGATGACGAAAGGATTCTGGCAAGCCCTGTCCATTGAACGCGGTGGGATTGGGTTTTGGCCATTCCGGACCGGTAAAAAGAGGATTTCCCTCGTGGTCGTTCACCTGCCAGATGTATCCACCCCAGCAGTAGCGTGAACCCTGCCGTTCGCGATCGGCCACGGGATCCAATAAGACGACCGCCAACTCGGAGTTTTTTATTTGCAGCATGGAGGACTCACTGCAGGCGAACGACACGGATGGTGGTGTTGGTTCCCTCGACCACCAACGCGTAGCGANNGCGCGTAGGTGATGGGTTCGGTACCTTCCCAGATTTGGCCATTATCGAGTTTAAACCGATTGCCGCCCTCCCAGCTCACCACCTTTGCTTTGAGTGGAGGAATGCTTTTCCAGTCCACTGAATCAACGAAGGGAAGACCAAATCTTTGGAGTAGGGTACGGTTGTGATCGGCTGCCGACGCCGTGGTAATCGGCGAAGCGGCGGCAGTGGATTGTTGCCGGGCTTGATTGACCTCAATTTGTAGCGTGGGCGTCGTCAACCTCTGGTGACGGATGAGGGCAGCTTCGATCACGCCAATTTCGTCCACACTGAGTCGGTCCAAGCCGGCCCGACGCCATTCTGACTCAGGNNAGGAAGATTTCATGGGGAAAATCAGATATGAAGGAAACCGTCGCTCGAGTTTTGTGCCGCGACGAGGCGGGCGAAAGCACCGTTGTTTGAGACAAGCGTACGGAAATCGCCCTCCTCCACAATCCGTCCTTCATGGAGAACGATGATTCGATCGGCATTACGGATCGTGCTGAGGATGTGCGCGATAGTAATGACCGTTCTGCCATGCGAAAGGCGGTCCAAGGCCTCCTGAATCAAACGCTCGCTCTCATAGTCCAGCGCTGACGTCGCCTCATCTAAGATGAGGACGGGCGGGTTACGAAGGATGGCTCGAGCAATCGCTAGGCGTTGGCGTTGCCCGCCTGATAGTGTTGTGCCCCGTTCTCCAACAAGCGTTTGATAGCCATTAGGTAGGCGCAGGATAAAGTCCTCCGCGTTCGCCTGGCGTGCGGCTTCCTGGATCTCTTCGTCGTTCGCCTCAGCGCGGGCAAAACGGAGGTTGTCGGCAACAGATCCGGATAAAAGCAGATTGTCTTGAAGCACCACTGCCAATTGCCGCCGGATCCAGCGCATGTCCCACTGAGCTTGGGCTATCCCGTCAATGAGGATCTCTCCTTCCGAGGGGGCATAGAGGCCTAAAAGCGCNNGCGACGATTGGCTGCGCTGGGATAGGCAAAGGAGACGGCATTAAAATGGAGGTCTCCGTGCAGGCGCTCGGAGCGCTTTTCTCCCTGCCATTGTTCGACGTAGGCAGAGTCGATTAATTCTTTGATGCTGAGGTAGCTCTCACGTCCAATAAAGTACTGCTCGCTCAACCCGACAAAGGCCTGAATTGGGCCGAGGACAATAGGTAGGCCAGCTACGAACGCGAAAAGAGTGCCGTAGGAAAGGTGTCCTTTGATGGCGAGGATAGCGCCTCCGGCCATGACCACGAGAGCGATCACTTGAGTGCTGACGTACCAAAAGGTGCCAAAAATGGCGTTGGTGTAACTTTGGTGTACCCGACTGCGAGCAAAGTCTAGACTACTGCGATCGAGGTCGGCTTCCGCTTGTTTTTCCTCCCCAAAGCTCCGGACTAAGCGCAGTGCGGAAATGTATTCATTGGCAGTACCGGTGAGCTTTTCTTGGGCTAACCTGGCCTCGTTGTTGGTGCGCTGGATACGAGCGAAGAAGTGGTATTTGGCCACTCCATACGCAGGCAGGATGAGTCCCAGAACCAAAGCCAGATGCCAGTTCAGAACGGCAAGAATCGCAAAGATGCTCGCTCCGTAAAGAATGTTGGGAAGGAACTGGTTGAGGACATTGTAGAGGAGGCCCTCAACCTTCTGGGTATCGAAGGCGTATTTCGAAAGCAGTCGTCCGGTTTTTTGCTGGTCGAGAAATCCAAAACTGAGGAACTGCAGTTTGTAGAAAATCCGACTGCGCATCTCCACCATCATCTGCGCCATCCCCTTGGCTATCTCGTTGGATCCCCACACGGAAAAAACGTAGTGGACTGCGAGGAGAGCGAAAAAGACGATAGCGAGGCGAATGATTGCCGGCACGTCGTGTGCAGGCACTGCCACATCGATCATCTGCTGAAAGAGCCAAGGGCAGGGGGCTACCGCGAGCGAACGCGCCAAGGCGAGAGCTAGCCCCTTCCAAAGAAGGGTGCGATAACCCCAGAGATAACCGGACAGACTGCGTGACGCTAGCGCCTCGCGAGACATGTCGTGCGGAAATTACCGCGGGCCGGGAGGTTGGTCCTTGGTCCGAACAGGCGCTCGGTTGCCGTGGAGTGCGGTGTAGAATGAATCACCCGGTTTGATCGAGCCCCGTTTTACGATCTCTCCCGTGAATGCAGACTTATAAATCGCGGTGAGAAACTCGAGTGTCTTGCGGGCTTCTTCGCCTGAGGTGAGCGGCTGACGATTGGCATCACGATCTGCCACGAGAGCGTTGAGCTGAGCACCGTGCGTGGAACCCACATCCGGAGGAAAGTTATGCCAGGCGAGCATCAAATTGTCATCCTGGGCCGGTTGTACGGGCGTGAGCTTCCAGTTCTCCTTGGTGTAGGCGTAGAGGTGAGTGAGCTCGACCGTGGCTTTTTGATAGTCGAGGCGGATGTAGGTTTCCTGCCGAGGGCTGAGGGCGCTATTTACGATCGATCCGACCGCTCCATTGGCAAAGGTCACGAGAGCCATCAACACATCTTCGACTTCGATAGCTCGATCGAGGGTTTGTGCGATTGCTCTGACTTCACGCCAATCTCCCATGAGGTGAAGGAAATGATCCATGGCATGGATACCCAGTCCCATCGTGGGACCGCCCAACTCCGTGGTCCAACGTCCGCGCCATGGAACCGCATAGTAGGCCGTATCTCGGTACCACAGCGTATTACAGACTCCGACCAGCGGCTTGCCCAACTGACCACCGTCTGAGAGACGGCGAAGGTGAGCGGTCGAGGACGCAAAACGCATTTGGAAGATACAAGCAGTATAACACCCCGTCCGCTTTTCAGCCTCTTGGATCGCGTCAAGTTCAGCGAGGGATCCGCACAAGGGTTTTTCGCAAAGCACCCAGGCACCACTTTCCATCGCTGCCACACTCATGGGCATATGCTGGGCAGGCGGAGTGGCCACTAAAACGAAGTCTGGCTTCTCCTCCTTGAGCATCGTGGCGTAATCCGTGTAGGTCCGCGGGATGCTGTGTTTCTTGGCAAAGTCGGCCACCCGCCCTGCGTCGATATCGACAGCGCAATCGAGCGTTACCCGACCTAGGGTAGCCTCGACGGCACGAACATGAGCATCACCGATAGATNNCCGCGGTAAATTTTCGTCATAATCTCGGGGCGAGCGTACGCACTTCACCGCAAGAATCATTCTGAAAATTGATGAAAATTACAGAAGTTGTCCTCGGTGAGTGATCTTCTGCAAGACTCTAGCGATGCACATGCAACTGGCGCCTATCAACGTGACAGCTACCGTAGTGCAGTGGACGCAACGGCTGATTTGCAGGTGCAAGTCGAGGGAGCGAGTTGCCTCGATCCGTCGCCTTGATCCTCAGCTCAAGCCGACGAGGGTCCGGATTTTGTTTCCGGTTAGCCGGCGCTCAGGTGAAAGAGCATGAGGCGTCTTGTTACCGTAGAGAGCGGCAAACTCCACAAATCGCGCTTGTGTTGCTTTCACGAACTCCTCAACGGGCCGTTTTTCACCGCAGAGCGTCATGATTTCCGGGAGCCATCGGTGACCATAACGCACGTGGTTCTGTTCGTCGTTGCGGTCAAATGCGAGCAGCGTATCGGCTTCGAAATCGTTCAACTCGCGGATACGATCCATGACCGTCGCCTTCGTGGGAAAACTTCCTGCCTCGAACTCCATAGTCATCATCGCGTAGCGTTCATGGGGAGGCATCTGAACGAGGATATTATAAAGATCGAGAGAGTGCTCGACGGTCATCAAGTCCACGCCGAGCTTGGGGAGCTGCCGGTATCCAAATTGGCTGTGCCGGGATTCATCCCACAAGTGCCGGGCTAAGTCATGATGCAGATCGAAAGGAGCGTCCGGAATATCGAAGAAAACCGTGGCGAGATAATCGACGGCATCCATTTCCATCATCAGCCACACATAAACCATCACTCGGATCACCCGTGCATCCGTTTTTGGATCTATGAGCCAAGGGCGGACGATCGGTGTTTCGTCGGCGTCGTGAGAAAAAACGCTGGAGCAAGTGGGATACACACCGCGGTTACACGTTGCGGGGTGAGTGTAGGTTTTCTGGGATGACACCCAGATAAAATCAGACGAGAGCGGAATGCGTACGGTTTCGCCAAGAAGGCCGCCGTTCGAAGCGAGGATGNNCATTCGTCGGCAGCTGCGCTCCGATCAAACGCGGCCATTTCTTTAGCGTGACGGTTCTCATCGCTGATGAACTCCTCGACCAAACGTTTGGACGGCCAATCCGCCAGTGCATGGGTAGCCTGCAGGTAGTGCTGATAGGCCGCTAGGAGCGCGGGCTTGAGAACGCGGTAGAAGCCCGCCAGCGCAACGTAGGCGTCCTCGGGCATCACGGCCTCGGTGAAGAGACGACGAAGCGAGTCACGCACGGATTCTCCCGATCCAAACCCGCTCATTTCACGGCCGCGTTCTCGAAGGAAGCGGGCGTGTCCTGACGATTCCCATACATGCTGGCAGAGCAAATACTTCAATTCCGGCTCGCCCACGCGATAGATGAGGGTGGNNTCTCCGCCTCGAAAAGCACGCGTTGGAGGCGGGCCATTTCCTGGACGGCGGCCATGCGGCCAGAGAGCGAGGCGACGGGAGAAGGAGAAGAAGCGGTGGCGACCATGGGATAAAATTTTAGGGATAAATGCGCAATCGCCGCCGTGGTAACGGCGGCGGTGATCAGTGTACTGCGTGTAACGAACTAGCAGATACGGCCACGTTTACCCGCGGAGGAATGGCCTGGCGGATTGATGCCGACCCAACGTTCGTCGATAGGCTCGCTGGCCCGTTGGTAGCGCGCGTCGCTGGAAATGCGCAGGCGGTTCTCGCTGCGATTATCGAGTGAGGCATGAACAAGGAACATGCCGAACGTAATGAAGTCCCCGGCACGAAACTCGGTTGTCAACCAACGACCGCCAAACTTATCACGGACCACAGGCGGGTTGTGGGAAAGCGTTCCCGTGAAGGTCCAACCGCCTTCTTTAGCTTTAGCTGCCTCTTTGGGTTTGTTCTCACAAAAGGCGTCAACATCGCGGTAGACGTAGTTCTGGAGAAGATCCATGCGCTTGTGCGAGCCTTCGAGAACCATGAGACCACCCAACTCGAATGAGATGTCGCCGTAAGGTACCCAGCACGTCATATGCTGGTGCGTGCCGCGACCCATGTAGGGGAGATCACAATGTGGGTTGGTGCCCTTGCCAGGACCGATCGCACGGAGCCAGGTGAAGTCGTAGTGACGGATCGACTCACCATAAAACTGAGTGTAGAAATCGACAAGACGGCCAGAGTAGAGGAGTTTTTGAATCTCTTCGTTATTGTTCGTGATCTCCGGTTTGAAAACGTAGCCTGACCCCGGCTTGCAGACCCCATCGATAGTTGGATAGGCGGGGTCTAAGACTCCCGCTTCTCCCAAGCGTGCGGTTAGACTGGCGCGAGCAGCTAGCACTTCTTCGCGGTCCAGATACCCGCGCATGTAGAGATAACCATCTTCGGCCAGACGGCGGCGCAGTTCGGGCATATCATCTGCGGCATCGCTGGAGTCACGGAGCAAGCCGACCTTGTCATCGGTCATTTCCAGCTCGTGGCCGTACGAATAGAGTTGGGGAATATCGAGGGTGGGGGGCATGAACCAGGATACACCCGAAAGGAGCGCCGAAAAATGGTTGATCTGGGAGAAGTCATNNCGTCACGGATGCGGATTTTGAGACGATTTGCTTTCATCCTGATGATCGAGGGCGACGGCTATTACCGGGATGCTGCGGGCACCGAGCGGGACCTCGTTCCGGGGGATGTGGTGGTCGTTTTTCCCGAATTAGCACACGCTTACGGGCCCATTAAGGACGATAAGTGGACACAGCTCTATTTTGTCGTGCAGGGCCCCCAGTTTGAGCTTTGGCGTGAGCAGAAGGTTCTCCGCCCAGAGCATCCTGTCTTACGGTTGGGATCTCCCGATTACTGGAGTCATCGACTGGTGGATGTGGTCAAAGGCGAAGGGCTGCAAACGGGTGCTGGACCGTTGCGGGCGATGGGTCGCTTCCTGCAAGTGCTGGCAGAGATGGTGGCAGCAGATGCAGATCATCACTCTCGCCCAAGCCACGAAGCTTGGCTGGAAAAAAGCCTACACTTGCTGGGAGATCAGGGAGAGGGAGCCTGGCCATCGCCGCAGGCTGTCGCTAAAGTAGTAGGGATGAATTACGAGAATTTCCGCAAGAGATTTGCTCAGCTCATGGGCGAGTCGCCGGGGCGTTATCAAAAACGACGTCGGGTGGAATGGGCCTGCGCGGCCATGTACCAGGGCGAGCAGTCGTTGAAGCAGATCGCGGACAACCTCGGGTTTTGCGATGTGTTTCACTTCTCCAAGGCTTTCAAGCAGGAGACGGCGATGACACCCTCAGAATACCGTCGCNNCGCGTGCGAGGAATCTAGGAGAAGGGCGGCCCCGCAAGGTGAAGTTGGGACAAAATCGAGGGTGACGTCGGACGAATTTTCACCTCTTGATACAGAGATGCCCCGTCTCGCCTCCCGCCATGCCATTGTTACCGGTGCCGGTTCTGGAATCGGTCGCGCTGTTGCTGAACGTTTTGCGTCAGAAGGCGCTCACGTTACCCTATTGGACTTCAACCGAGAGGCGGCGGAAGCCGTCGCGGTGGAAATCCGCACTCGAGGAGGGCAGGCGACCGCTGTGGGATGTGATGTCTCGGACACCGAATCGGTGCGTAAAGCCTTCGAAAGCGTGCCAGAGCTCGATATCCTCGTTAATAATGCCGGTATTGCCCACGTGGGTACGGTCTTGACGACGACCCCCGCGGACCTTGATCGCTTGTACGCCGTCAATGTGCGCGGAGTGTATCACTGTCTCCACTTCGGCATACCCAAGTTGCTCGCGCGCAAGGGAGGTGTCGTCCTTAATCTCGCTTCGATCGCGTCGAAAATCGCGCTTCCTGATCGCTTTGCCTATAGTATGACCAAAGGGGCTGTGCTCACGATGACCTTGTCCGTGGCTCGCGATTTCGTGAATCAGGGCATCCGTTGTAACTGTATCTGTCCGGCGCGCGTGCATACCCCGTTTGTCGATGGGTTCATCGCGAAGAATTATCCGGGACGAGAAGCGGAAATGTTCGCTAAGCTTTCAGCGGCCCAGCCGATCGGCCGGATGGCTCAGCCAAGTGAAGTCGCGGCGTTGGCGACGTTTCTCTGTTCCGACGAAGCGTCCTTCATTACGGGATCCGCTTACGATCTCGACGGGGGCTCCACGCTTCTCCGTTAAGTAAGGGAGAATGATCCCGTCGGTTGGCGCTCGGGCGTCAACCGAGCCAAAACGAAGTCAGCTTACCGGCGAATATTCGACTTGAGTGATCCGGGAGGCGGTTCGTTTAAAACCGCCCAAAAGACGCCCAGCTCGCGAACGGCTTCAATAAAGTCGGTGAAGTTCATCGGCTTATCCACGTAGGCATTTACTCCATGCCGGTAGGCTCGAGCCAGATCGCTCTCCATGGATGAAGAAGTGAGCATCACAACTGGAACCGAACGCAGTTCTGGACTGTTACGAATACGTTCCAAAACCTGGATACCGTCTACCTTGGGTAGTTTTAGATCGAGGAGAACGACGGCAGGATTTCCGGCTGGACGTTCCGCATAAGCGCCTTCCCGTAGGAGATAATGGAGTGCTTCTTCTCCATCGCGAGTGACGACCACTTCATTGGCAAGATGAGTCTTGGCCAAGGCTCGTAGCGCGAGCTCCAGGTCATCCGCGTTGTCTTCAACTAGGAGGATTGGCTTAAGCATGTGAAGGAGGGATACCGTGCCCGGTTTGAAGGGGGAAGGAGAAGTAAAAAGTGGCGCCTTGGTCGATGTCGCCCTTGGCCCATACTCGGCCCCCATGGCGCTCAATCACCCGTTTTACACTCGCTAANNACCCGATCCCGAGTCCGGGGTAATCTTCAGTGGAGTGGAGGCGTTGGAAGATTCCGAAAAGCTTTTCGGCGTAGGACATATCGAAGCCCACCCCATTGTCTTCCACGCTGATAATCCACGCCTTTTCAGTTTTCTCCGCGCGCACGTAAATACGCCCCGCCGGACGCCGAGAGGTGAACTTCACGGCGTTATCGAAAAGGTGTTGGAATGCGATTTGCAATAACTTGCTATCGCCTGACACTCTCGGGAGAGGATCAATCAGCCACGTAATTTCTCGGGTGGGGAAGAGTGCATCCTGCTTGGCTGCTTCGTTCGTGGCCAACTGCAGCAAGTCTACCTCTTCCACCTTGAGGGCGGAGAGGTTCATTCTCGAGAAAGCGAGAATAGTATCCACCAGTTGACCCGCGTGCCGTGCGGCCGAGAGGATGCGAACGAGGTAGTGGCGCCCTTCTTCGTCCAGTTGCTCCCCCTTCTCAAAATGCAGGAGCTCGGCGAAGCCATGCACATGACGAAAAGGAGCACGCAGGTCATGCGAGACAGTGTACGAGAACGCTTCCAGTTCCCTGTTCATCCGTTGCAGCTCTGCAGACATGAGAGCTTTCTCGGCGGTAGCTTGGAGCACTTGGTCGATAACGGCCCGACGGAACCCACTGACGGCTTCGATTTCCGGGGATTCCCATCGCGCGGATTTACCGCGCGCGATTTCCGTCCAAGATTGAAAACTTTTTCTTGGATGTAGCCGCACCTTGTCGACGGCCGAAAGGCCCTGGTGAGGATCACCACCCCATAAAATGGTTTGGACCATCTCGGCCCTAAACCAAAACGCGTGAATCTTTTCAGCGGGGGAGATCGAGATGGCGAGTAGGCCACCGTTAAAGCGTTCATCCGCTGCGGATCCCGGATACTGAGCGGCCAGACGATCGGNNGAAGCTATGGACATCTTCCCCGCGCACAACCACTGCGCCGTGAGAATCTGCTAAGCGGAGCAAATCGGGTTCGTTGAGCCCAACAATGAAATCAGTCTCGCTAGTCATACCTCTCAAAAGACGAGAGAGAATGGACCGTAATTCCACTTGTCGGGTGAGATGTCGCGCCTGCTCCCGAGTGGCGAGCTGCAACGAAAAGATGTGTCCAAGTAGGTCGCAGGTATTTCTGACCTCGAAGGACANNGGGGGAGGCGCAATGACAGGAGAGCAGTCCCCAGAGACGTTCTCCCATCATGAGCGAGACCGACATCGAGCAACCGGTCCCCATATTTCGCATATACTCGAGGTGAACCGGGGATACCCCGCGCAGGCTGGCATGCGTGAGGTCAAGAGGGGCCAGCTCGGTGCCGATGGATTCAATCGGAACGGGGGTGTACGCCGCGTCTGCAATCATTCGCAACCGATTGATATGATAAAAATCCCGCGCGGGCTTCGGGATGTCTGAGGCGGGAAAACGGTGACGGAGGTAGGAGGGTAGGACGTCATTGCGATCTTCCGCAACGACAGAGCCATTCCAGTCTTCGTCGAACTGGTAAATCAGCACGCGATCGAAACCTGTAAGTCGGCGGGNNTCGTCGAGCGAGCTCGCGGCGGTCATATGCAGCAGGACCGGTTTGAGTGAGCGACTGTGTTCTGCGTCTTCCTTAACCACTTCAACGTGGGAAGAGATGGATTCCCCTTCCACGATGACGAACCCACTCCGTTGATGGGCGATCAGTTGATAGGGTGTGGAAAGCGAGCCCTGAGGCTGCCAGGTGCTCTGTAGAATGATGGGGCGAGGAGCGAGTTCGCTAGTCTGAAAAATCTCAGTGAGGAGGGCGTGCGCCTGAGGATCAAGGGAGAGGGTTTCCGCTAGCGGTTGGCCGAGCAGTGCGGAGACTGATCCTGTCGTCGGGTAGTTTTGACTTACGTGGGTAATCGCACCTGACCTGGCATCAGCGGCCAGCAGGAAGCCATGCGGCTGAATGGACTCCGGGATGTGCACCGGGTCACGATCGCAGTTTGTAAGTGTGAAAGGATACGGGGTACGACTCATACCTGGGCGAGGGAAGGGGTTCCCGCGAACCATGCGTGGAGGCTGGCAAATGTGCAGGCAGCTGAAGCGACGATTTCGTTGTCAGTATCCGCCCCCGACTGCTTGACCAACGTGTCTTTGAACTCACGCCACTTTGCGGGAACCTCTGCTCCGTAGCTTTGATGATAGCGGTAGCCCTCACCCCCACCGAATCCGAGGTTCTTTTCCAAGTGACGCGAGATCATCTGCCCTCCTAACGTGGAGCCTTCCAGAACGTAAATGGAGCCTAAAATCTGGCTTTGGGTCTCCAATTGAGGAAGGTCGTAGCAACGAGGAAGGTTTTCTATCTCTGCGCGTGTTAAGCCGGCAAACTCAAGGTCGGCACGGGTGAGATGACGCTTAGCGCGACCCTGCAGGAGAGAGGCATGTTCGGATTTCTCTATCGTTGTTTCCCAAGAAACCAGAAAGCCGTGGAAGCGCTGAATCTGTACGCAGTAGTGGGCCTTG
The DNA here is from genome assembly GCA_002455175.1 of Opitutaceae bacterium UBA6669. Lineage (GTDB taxonomy): Bacteria > Verrucomicrobiota > Verrucomicrobiia > Opitutales > Opitutaceae > UBA6669. The sequence goes on along the minus strand of DKKJ01000215.1, from coordinate 6,258 downwards.
GAGCGAGGGAGTCCTAGGCAGGCTTCAAGGTCCGAGTGGTGGGGTTGGGTCTCATATCGCAGCCTCTCCAAAAGTGTCATCGGTAGTAGTGAGTACCGGCTCATCTTTACTGTAGGCGCAAGCGCGCTTTGAGGAGAATTTGGGGGAATCTCCTCCCGGAGAATCTCCTAAGGGTTGTAGGAATTCCTCGTGATAACTGGAAAACAGGGAGAGCTTTCGCGCTGTCCTGAAAACAGCTTATAACGCTACTCCTTGGGCTTTAACGTCTCGAGATCCCGTTGGAGTTCCCGTTGAAGCTTTGCCAACCGATCGTTCACTTCCTGAGCGGCTGCTTGACGGGCACGTTGGACAGAAAGCGCCTCCTCTGCCTCGCGTCGAATCGCTTCCATCCTTCCGAGAGCGGTTCGATTTTGTTCTGCGTATAGCTGCAGGCCATTGTCTAAAAGCTCGCAGCGACTGACCAGTTGTTCAAAACGCTCCACGGAAGTCTTCACTTCCTTGATACGGAGGGTACGCTCACGTAGTTGAGATTCCACCAGCGCGCTCTGAGATTCCTTCAGCTTGTCTCCAGAAACGATTTGGCGGCAGTGCCCGGCTGCGTCGTTGGCGTCTGTCAGCGCTCGTCTTACTTCGATCAAAACTCGGGTGGCCTCGGTGCTTAGCTCAGCACGGCGGCGGGTTAGGTCTGCTACGCGGGTGCCATTATCGATCAGCTCTTGTTCCGAAGTAACTGTGGATCCGAGGAGATCGTCGGTTTTTCGAATCAGCTCTTCGCGTAGAGAGGTGGATTGTTCAAGCGTTATCTTCACGCGATCCAAAGCTCCGTCCAAAAATTGCATCGCGACCACCGTCGCTTGAAGGGCCTCCCGTCGCTCTTTTTGTGTCTGCTGATACGACGTCACACCGGTGCCCATCGCAAAGAGCGCACTCACGGTCGACCCCAGTACAATGAGAGCCTTGCGCTTCATGGCTTCTTTCCTAGCTCCTGTTCGAGGCTGCGCGTCTCGCGTTCGAGCGCTTGGATTGACTGGCGACTCGTTGCGACGAGTTTCCTTGTTTCGGCCTCTAGCCTGGCGATGCTATCACGATCACGAAGATCGGCCCGGGACATGCCGCGCAGTTGAGCGAGCAGGGGCATGAGTTCGCGTCGTACTTTCTGGGTGTACGTGTGCACGGTGCCTCCTTGTTCGAAACGCCCGGCGAGACTCAGGGTTTTGGCATGTAGGTCTACCAAGCGCTCAGAAACCGCCAAGAGATCCGCCTGCACGCCGGTTTCGATGATCACAACCTGACTGGAAAAGGAAAAAAGCGTTGAGATGAGAGACGTGAGGTCCTGCTGAGTCGGGGGAGGATTTGCTTCAAAAACGTCTCCGCTAAAAAAAGTACTTACCTCGGTGAATATCTTTTCGGGATGACGATCGTCAGGAAGCCGCTCAATTGTAGTGAGCAGAATTTCGTAACGTAGGAGAATCTGATCGATGGCGGAAATTGCCGTCTGAATCTGCTCCGCCAAGGTGGGCCCGACCGGCAACGTGTGCGCGGAGGGCGTCACAGGCTTTGGAGACACCGATACCGGTGCTGTGCTACAGGCGCTTAAAAAGCCCAGCACCCACAAGGCCGCCAAGGGATATAGAAAGAGGGGACGCACCACATACGTTGACACCAGGACCAGTGGCGTAACGTACGGATTTGGTTAAAGCCTAACGCAAAAAGGTTGTCCAGCCCAACAGGAGTTTTCCCCTAGTCATACCGGGAAAAATTCCCCGTATGGCACGCCGCTACACTCAGTGGTCCTGACTTTAATCGGTTTTCTAACAACTTATTAACAGTAACTTACGAAATCCAGATCTCTTGCCAGCGATTTCTGGGGACGACTCCGTACTATGCAAAAAGTTCTTTTTTCACGATGCCATGAACATCGGTAAGTCGGAAGTTACGCCCTTGGTAGCGGTAGGTGAGTCGAGTGTGATCTACCCCGAAAAGATGGAGCATGGTGGCGTGAAGATCATGGACACTCACCGGATTTTCGACTGCGGAATAACCGAGGTCGTCGGTGGCACCGTGCGTAATGCCGCCTTTGATACCGCCGCCCGCGAGCATGACAGAGAAGCCCTTGATGTGATGATCGCGACCCTTTCCCTGGGCCATCGGTGTGCGGCCAAATTCACCTCCCCAGATGATCAAGGTGTCGTCGAACATACCACGTTCTTTCAGATCGCGAATGAGGGCGGCGGTGGGTCGATCGACCTCTTCCGCTTTATACTTCACGTGGCCGACATCATCGTGGTGGTCCCAGTCACGGTGATACAGCTGGATGAAACGGACTCCTCGCTCTGCCAAACGTCGGGCGAGCAGACAATTGGAAGCAAAGCTACCATCACCGGGCCTGGCTCCATAGCTTTCGAGCACACGAGTGGGCTCTTGGGAGACATCCATCAATCCAGGAACGCTGGTCTGCATTTTGAACGCCATTTCGTATTGGCTAATGCGAGTGAGAATTTCCGGGTCTTGAACCGCGTCGTGCTTCGCGCGGTTCAGTTGATTGACCACGTCGACGATCTCTTGTTGGTCATGCGAAGAAACGCCTTCGGGGCGATTCAGGTATAAAACGGGATCTCCTTTTGATTGAAACTTAACTCCCTGAAATTTGCTGGGCAGGAAACCGCTGTGCCATTGACGAGAGGCCACGGGTTGCATCTGACCTCCCTTTCCTGAGGACATTAGGACAACGAAACCGGGCAAGTCTTCCGCCTCTGCGCCGAGACCGTAGGTGAGCCATGAACCCATGCTTGGTCGACCGGCAATGATCGAGCCCGTATTCATGAAGGTATGGGCGGGATCGTGGTTGATCTGCTCCGTGTACATCGAGCGGATGATGCAGATGTCGTCCGCTGCACTGCCGATTTCCGGAAAAAGAGAGCAAATTTCCTGTCCGGATTTTCCGTAACGCTGGAATCCGAATTGAGGTCCGTAGCATTTGAGCTCTTTCCCTTGGAGTTGCGCGATCTGCTGCCCTTGAGTGAAGGATTCTGGCATTCCCTGCCCGTGCATCGCTGCCAGCTTTGGCTTGTAGTCGAAGGTCTCTAGGTGCGACGGACCTCCTGCTTGATANNGAGCCGATTCCGGCGGCGCTTCGACCGAGAAACGCGCGACGAGTCAAAAACTGAGCGTGACGTTCGAGTGGGGACATGGTGGGCAACGCAACGGACGCTAGTTGCGAGTGATGGTTTCGTGGAGGTTGAGAAGAGCGCGGCTGACCGAGGTCCAAGCCGCCAACTCGGCGAAGGGTATTCCCGTAGCGAGAGGGGCTTCACCCGTCGATACGAGTGCTTGCGCAGCCGATACATCCTGCTGGTAACGAGTGCGTTGTTGCTGAAGGAGTCCGTGCACCACTCTTTGTTCGGTGGAAGTGGGGGAGCGGGCGAGCGCGCGTTCGAAGGCCCACGCCAGGCGGCTTTCATCGGAGTTACCCCCTTCGCGAACGATTTTTTCGGCGAAGACTCTGGCTGCCTCCACGTAGGTGGGGTCATTCAAGAGCACCAACGCTTGCAGCGGTGTGTTGGAAGCTGCGCGGTTGGCGGTACACTCTTCCCGAGCAGGAGCGTCGAATGCCATCAAGCTGGGGTGAAGGAATGTTCTCTGCCAGTGCGTATAGACTCCTCTTCGATAGAGAGCAGCACCTTCGTCTTGCACGTATTCCCGAGTGGGGAAGTTGAGCGCCGCATAGTAACCAGCCGGCTGGTAGGGCTTGGCACTGGGTCCACCGATGGTGGCGTCGAGGAGACCACTAATCGCCAACGCATTGTCGCGCACCAACTCAGCATCCAGCCTGAACCGCGCTTGACGACCGAGCAGACGGTTGACGGGATCATGGTCCTGGAGTTGCGATGAGACCTGGGAAGTTTGCCGGTAAGTCGAAGACATTACGATCAGCTTGACGAGGTGCTTTACGTTCCAACCGCTTTCGCGAAACTCTACGGCGAGCCAATCGAGTAACTCGGGGTGGCTGGGCCATTCGCCTTGGGAGCCGAGATCTTCGAGCGTACGTGTGAGGCCTTCGCCGAAGTAGATTCTCCAGAGGCGATTGACAAACGTGCGCGCTGTTAGCGGGTTCTTGGGTGAAACGAGCCAGTTGGCAAAATCAAGTCGCGTCATGCGGGCGCCAGACGTGTGCTCTACTGGCAGAAGGAATTCTGGCACGCCCGGTTCGACGACCTCGCCGCTGTCATCCATCCAATTGCCGCGAGGAAGCACGCGAATTTCACGAGGTTCGACGCTACGAGATACCGGCATCGTGGGGATCTCCAACGCGAGATAGCCGCGGGCGTTGCTCACTTCGGTCAGACGATTTCGGAGTCTCGCCAATTCTGGAGCGAGGGTACGGTAGTAGGCGGCGACTTCTTTCTTAGCGCCATCGCTACGCTCGGAGGCAGGTTGTTGGAGCGCTTTGAGGATAGGATCGGGCAATCCCGCTGGCGACGCGTCCACCTCGGCCAGCGCGTGAACTCCGATTCGGAATCGTCCGAGGTGTTGGTAGGGATGGCGGGGCGAGTGACGAACGGTGACCTGTAGTTTCTTGCCGGGGCCTCCTGCAAACGGCTTGGCGAGTTCGATAGAAACGGCTCCGCCATTTTTTCTCACGAAGGAAAGGGCGGTATCAAGGTTTCCGTCGATGACTGCTGCGGGAGGGTATCCGCGCTCCGCCGAACTGCTAATACGCACTCCAGNNCTCGAATTTCGATCTCAGCGAGGTAGAAGGCCTGTCCTGCGCGAGCGACACTATCACCCGGATAGCGGGCATCGGAAATCGCTTCTACCTTTACGGAGCGGATCACTTCGAGATCGGCGGGAATAGTGACCTCATAGATTTCATTTCTGGGATTGGTCCCTCCACTGGACACGGACTGGTCGTCTTCCAAGGAAAGCGGTGTCCCAGCCAAGGAGCGGAAACTGACGGGAGTGACTTGCGTCCATGCTAGTTGGCCAGCCGCAGACAGATCAAGAATCCGTTTTTCCCATACAGCTCGACTAGAGACCAGTTGGTCGTCAGTGAGGGTATCGAGTTCTTTTCTCAACGCCGCAATTTCTGTATCATACTGTTCGACCTGCTGCTTCTGGGCTTCGGACGAGAACAGCATTTCTTCTGTCAGGTTTTCCGGGGTAAAACCGCCACTCAAATTGTAGGCGCCCTTTTCCTTAAGGTCGGAGAAGATGGCCGCGAATCGATAAAAGTCCTTGATGGTGTAGGGATCAAATTTATGGTCGTGGCATTCTGCACAGGCAAGGGTGGCTCCCATGAAAGCGGTCGCCGTCGTCCGCACGCGGTCGGCGGAGTATTTGGCGAAGTATTCTTTATCCTGGATACCGCCTTCTCCGCTGATGCGGTGGAGGCGATTGTAACCTGAGGCGACTCTTTGAGTGGGCGTGGAACCGGGCAGGAGATCCCCGGCGATTTGTTCACGGGTGAACTGATCGAAGGGAAGATTCCGGTTGAACGCATCGATCACGTAATCGCGATAGGGCCAGACTCGGAAGGCCACGTCATTGTGGAACCCGATGGAGTCGGCATAACGCACCAGATCGAGCCAAGGAATGGCCATGCGTTCTCCGTAGTGTCGAGAGGCCAATAGCTGATCGACCACCCGCTCGTAAGCATGGGGATCTTGGCTAGCGACGAAGGCCTCGACGGATTCCGGTGAGGGCGGCAGGCCTGTCAGATCGAAACTTAAACGCCGAATGAGGGTGCGCCGATCCGCTTCCGGCGACGGGGCGAGATTTGCCTTTTCGAGTTCTGCAACGACAAAGGCGTCGATGGGATTCGCCGGTGATGGAAGTGTGGTGGGCGTTGGAGGCTCGGGACGGACAGGGGGAACAAAAGCCCAGTGCGGTTCGTACTGGGCACCCTCANNGTGTTTCTTTTTCCTTAGCGGTGAGCTGGCGGTGTGCATCCGGGGGAGGCATCACCTCGTCCGCATCTGTCGAAAGGATTCGGCTGATCGCCTCGCTCCGAGAAGGGTTGCCGGGTTCGAAGGCTCCGGCCTCGATCGCGTCGTCTCGGAGATCGAGTCGAAGCTTGGCTTTGCGCGATGCCTTGTCTGGCCCGTGGCAGTTGAAACAACTGTCTGACAGGATCGGGCGTACGTCTCGATTAAACGAGAGAGGTCGCTCAACCGCGGAGACGGCATACGGGGCGACCCAAAGGGTTGAAATTGCAATAAAAGTGCGGACTGACAAGGCGGTCATAGTGGGGACAAAGCG
>DKKJ01000011.1 GCA_002455175.1 Opitutaceae bacterium UBA6669 | reverse complement strand
TTGTGCCACCGCCGCCGTTGAACCCGGCGCCTCGTCCTCCGGCGCCTGCGGAGGTCGGGCCCGCGCTGGAAGGAGGGTTCGTACCACCCAAACCGCCGTGCGTGGTACCAGCGCCGCCACCACCACCACCCGCGCCGCCACCACCGCCACCACCGCCGCCACCACCGCCACCCCCGGCCGCGCGATTGGCGGTGCTGATGCTGCCACCGGTGATCGTCAACGTTCCGGCATTGCTGATGCCCGCGCCCAGCGCCGAGCCACCTGCTTCTCCCGCAGCATTGCCAGGTGTATTACCGCCGGCTCCAGTGACAAATCCTTTGGTTATTCTGAGGTTGTCGATGACCACATTGCCACCGGTGACATTCACCACTCGTGCGAGATGATTGCCGTCGATCGTAAAACCACCTCCTGCGATCGTCGTCGTCTGGCCATCGGTGACGTTGATCGTAATCGCATCCGCAGCACTCGCGAAGGTCAGATTAGTGCCGAGTGTGATCGTGTCCGGCAGTCCGTCTGAGCCGGCGGTCACCAGCGCACTTTTAAGTTGCGCGATCGTGTTCACGGTGGCCGTGTGGAGCGTGAAGTTGTAGCCGGCAAGCGGTCGTGTGTTCAGCCGAGGAGCCGTGATGCCTGCTCCGGTGACGATCTCCAAATCCCAATTCCCACCCTGGGCCTGATTTCCGGTGACGTCGTTCGACGCCGCGATATCTGCGCCCGTCGCAGCGGCCAGCGCAGTAAGAAATGCCTGACCTTCGCTCCCTGCGCCGACACTGCACCCGTAAATAAAGATGTCGCCGTTCTTCGTGAGCGCCCGGCCCAACTGTTGGAGCCGCGCAGTGTGCGAAGAGAGCTCCGCGGTGCCCCACCTCTGCCCATTGAGGATGACCGCGCCCGCTTCGCCGTGTGATACGAGATGGATCGCGCCCAGACCGCGGAACTCTTCGGCCTTTTCTGCCATGAAGGTCCATGAGTCGACGTTTGGGGGAATACAGACCACGGTCGCGTCTTTCGGCGCCGCGAGCCAGAAGGCGCCTGGATCGGCGACGCCCGCATCGATGAAGAACAATTCTGCACGCGACCGGGCGGGAGCAACCGGCAGAACGAGAGAATGCGCAGTGCCGTCACCCACGCTGCCTAGCGTCGAGCTGCCGGCCGGGGGAGAGGCTTTTGCGCCTAGCAGTGTGGGCCGCAGGCTGTAGATCGACGATGTCAGGGCCAGGCCAATACGGAATAGCTTCTTTGGCGTGGCGCGTGAACGGATAAAATCGAGGAGATCGGAGGGGATGGGGGAAGGCACGGGACGAAGGAGACTAGACCGCTGCGGGCTGGGGGTTTATGACGCTGGCAAGGCTACCTTCGCCGTTTTTCCAGAAGTCGAGTTGGCTGTACTGCTTGAAAAGATCGGGAGGGAGCAAGGTGGCGCGCGGACGCAGGGCGACTTTGCGTTTGATTTCATGCAGCCCATGCATCCCTAGGCGCGCATCGAAACTGGGCTCCTGATAATCGAGATTTTCGAAGTCGTGGTCGAACGGCGTTTCGTTGAGAAACTGGTAAACCAGCGGAATAACCTTTTCCGGCGCCTGGGCGAGCAGGTCGTAGTCGATGATGAGGAGATTGCGCGCTTCGGGACTATAGAAGGCTTCCTTTAAGGCATAGAAAGGGAATCCGACCATGCGGTCACGCTGTGCGAGCGTCTCGACGCGGTGGTAGATCGTATCGCTCTCAGCACCGTTGTTAAAAAGCCGGGAGGGACTGAGTGAATTCTTCCGAACTAGCCGCTCGATACTGTCCATGATCCAGGCGACGTTGCGTACCGTGCACAAAATCTTCGCTTCGGGAAAAAGTCGGAGCAACAAAGGAAGGATCGCGCACCACAGCCGGTTGGTGTCGAAGATGACCTCGTGAGGATGGTCCTGATAAAAGAGGTTAAAAATTCCGCGCAACATGCGCTCGCGTTGTTTATCCTCAATAAACTCGGAGAATTCATTGCCCAGTCCCATGGTCGTGTGCAGCGACGTGAACAACGTCCCGACCGGACTGGTCATGGCCGCATGAATGCGGGGATTCTGGCGGAGGATTGCGGCGAGCAACGTCGATCCGCTACGAGGGAGACCGGAAATGAAATGAAAAGTTTTGGGCATAAACNNTTGCTATTCGGTCGTGCCATCAGAAACTTAACGTCTTTGTGGCGTCGCGGCCCGTCCGCGACATGGCGTGCGTTTAACGGAATGTTGACGAATTTCGTCGTAAATCATGAGGTCTCTTCGGACGGCAAATGGGGAATATCCCTCGTGATACGCGATCCATACCCACCCAGTCGCGGTCCTCGCGAGTTGCCCGAATGCGTGCATTTTTTTGGGGGCACACGCATCAGCTGTATCTAGCGGCAGATACTTGGCCCGTCTCCGAAGGAGTGAGCTTAGCGCTAGTCGGCTCCACCATCGCCGAGGAAATTTCAACCTTGGCGAGTCGTGTCGTCAGGGATGTGTCCTACCAAANNTGTGTTGTCACCGAATTCTAGCGAGTGGCAGGGCAAACGTCCCGCGGTCCTTTGGCTGCATGGACTGGGTGGAGACAAATCAAGTGGCCAGATGTGGAGTTTATGCAAAACACTCGCAGCCGCTGGTTATGTTAGTGCAAGCGCCAATTTTGGAGACGAAAGCGATCTTTTCGTCGCGACAGCATCCCACTGCAAGACGGCGGTCCGTTTCTTGAGGTCTCGCGCGTCGGACTACGGCATCGACTCGGACCGGGTCGCCATCGGCGGTTACTCGTATGGCTGCTACCTCGCCTTCTTGGTCAGCTTCACGGAGGGCGATCCGTGCTTCGACCCCTGGGCCTCCACCGACGGTATCGGGGGGCTTTCCGTGCGGTCGTGGATTTTTACGGCCCGACCGAGATGCTGAGGCTATGGACTGGGCCTGGAGGCTGGAAGGTTCGACCAGAGCTAGCAGCGCGAACGCCGCGAGACACCGACCCGGCAGGGTTTGCGTAGAGGTAAGCATGGGGGGCGATTGAGAGGGAATCAAGTTTCGCCGCCAAGCGTGCCAGAGTGGAAGTCGGAGCGTTAGTAGGAATGCGGGGTACCCTTGGTGACGATACGCTAAGATTGAGATCTGTGGATTGAGTATAGTATAGTCCTGAAAAGGCCTGCGGACGGGGTGGCACCTTCT
>DKKJ01000034.1 GCA_002455175.1 Opitutaceae bacterium UBA6669 | reverse complement strand
ACACTACACTCCCTGAGACTACCTACCAGGACATCGCGAGCCGCCTCTCCCGTCGCGGTTTCAACCCGGAAGAGTTGGTGCGTGTACCGCAGCCGCAGTAGTTAAAACTTTTGGGTCTCTCTTTTCCGTCCACGTAGGTCGAGCAAGGGTCAAAGCGAGGTTGAGCGACTAGATTCCTGAACGTATCCATAGGAATCCTACTTCATTAACGCCATGTTGGCTCGAAGAAGGTTAGGGAAATCCGTAGCGCGCGTCTGCGCTACCCGGGGCGTAGGGGGTTCAGGCAGGCCTTTTTATTCCACAGGAATCGTCAGGGCATCTATTGCCAACGGAGTCCACCTCTTGGGATGAGGGTATTCTGACAAACCTACGTGAATCTTCCCGAAAGGGAGTCCGTTGGTTTTCTGGGGAACCAGTTTCGCCGTCACGACAGCAGTGCCCTTGCCCATTTTCACCCTGGTGTTGCCGATGATCTCGTATCCGGTGGAACGACCTGCGCTTGAACCGAGGCTGATGATTCCCTCTTCGCGCGAGAGTAGTTCGTAGTTCACGGTGACGGTAATTTCAGTGGTAATTCCTTCCCGGAGGTTGTCGGGAGCAATCGCTACGATTTTTATACCGTTCTCAAACGTTTTTTCAGGAACGGGAGTGGAGCGAGCCGCCGTGGATCGGTCGCTCTTGGCTACCGGGATCTTCACTTCGTCGGAGGCGATCATTCTGCGCATTAGCTTTTCGTCGACCCGGCTCAGACTGGCCATTGCCTTAAAAGCGATCGTATCCGACCAGAGTCGAGGCGCTAAGCGGGCCTTCAGCGTCACTGTTCCTTTGCCATTTTTGACCACGACGGAATCTACGCTACTCATCCCCTGAGCCGAACGCAGATTAAAATTGAGATCGATCGAAGCGGTTTCCGCTGACCTTAGCTCGTAGGTCACCGTCGCCACCATCTCGACTTCTTCTTCTTCGACAACCGCTGTTGGCGTCAGCGACATGATGAAAATCACATCTTTGATGGCGGAGCCATCATGCGGAGGATTGGAAGGAAGCGTTTGCGCCTGCAGAAACGTAACGAAGCCCAGCAGAAGAAAACACGCTAGTCGCGACCTCATAAATTGAAAGATTCGCAAGCGAGGCGACAGTGCAAGTTTGGGTTATTCCGCATGGGAGCTCAAACAAAGGCAGTGGCATGAGATACCGAGACCGCGCAGGGTTTAAGTCCTACGAGGAAAGCGCTGTACAGATGGAGTCGGCGAGCGCTGGGGCGTTCCTCTTGGGGCCGAGGTGAGCGATGGCGTGACCCCTTATGAAAACGTTATCAGGCGCATACCCGCAACGGGGTCTGAGTGGGGCGGTAAAACGAGTCGCCTTCATGGGTGTGTGACTCCAACCCGGTTGGCTTCGGCTGAGAAGACCAAGCGGACGTGGTGTGCGGGAGAGGATCACAAGACTTTCGACTCCAAAACACAATTCACCTGCAAATTTACCTCGCTGGCGAAATTAGGCTCGGCAAGGTGTCTGGCATTTGGGATGCCTTGGCTGACAGCGGAAATTAAAGATCGAACGAGACACCTTATGGCCCTTTGGGAATACAAGATCATCGGCAGCGGCAAAGGCGGCTTCGGAAGCCCTTCCCTGCTGGAATCGCATCTCAACCAACTCGGCAAGGACGAGTGGGAGATCATCTCTTTTACCACGCACCCCGACAATCCACTTGCATTTCACGGTCTCGCCCGGCGTACGACGCAGCGGGATTGGACGTTGCAGGATGCAGCGGCGGCAGCAGCGAAAGCGGAGGCGGAAAAGCTCCGAGCGGAGTTTGCAGCCAAATTCCAGGCCGCGCAGACCCCCGCGGCGATCGAGGAAAAACCAACCTCTCTCGTGGGGGAGGCGGCTTCCCCGGAGGATGGTTTCCGTCGCATCCGCGATACCGACCGAGATCAGGATCCCGAAGCGCTGGCGGATTCCGAAGACGGCGAAGACCTGCCAATCGACACGGAGGAGGAGCTTCCGTCGTTCTTCGATTTTATTCGGCCCCACATGCGGCGCAATCAGCGCGGTCCTGGGCTTTCCTTGGCGGTCGATTACTTGGCGAATAAAATTGATCAATCGCCGGGCGACATCGTCGCTGCATTGAAGGAGTGTGGTTTTGCCATCCCTGAGCGCGAAGACGACGATCCCGTGTACATCGAGTACGACGGTGATCTCTTCTGGGTGAACACCAACCGTCACCATCAGCTTTTCATCAACACTAAGGAAAAGCCGCGTCCGGTTTTCCGTTCGGTTAAGGGGCAGCCGTTCGTCGCTCCTGAAAAACCTGAAAGAGCAGAGAGGCCCGAGCGATCCGAACGAGCGGAAAGAGCTCCGGAAAAGATTTTCAAACCGGAGAAAGCGCGTTCAGAGGAGCCCGTCCGTACGTCCGAAGAGGTCTCCGCCGCTTCGCCGGTGTCTGGANNGTTCCGCGGATCCGTTGCCCACCGGCGATGGTTTGCTTGCCCGCTTGCGCCCGATGATGCGGCGCAACCGTCGCGGGCCGGGGATTTCTGGAAGTGTCGGCTTCCTCTCTCGTGCACTCAAGCACTCTGAAAACGACTTGGCGGCGGCTTTGGCCGGCGCAGGGCTTTCGATCCCGGAGCGTCCAAACGACAAGCCAGTCCCCTTTGAAGCGGGTCCTTGGACTTACTGGATTAATAAAGACAGTCGTGGCGGTCTCTGGATCAATGCGCGTGAGAAGCGCGAGCGGGACCGTGGTGGCGAGCGGCCCGCGCCAGGTGATCAGGCTTCCGGCGAAAAGGCGCTTCCCCCCGTTATTGGCGAGGAGGGTGCGGCGGCCGAAGTTTCCGTTGTTCAGTCGGATCCTGCGCCCGTATCCGCGGAAGAGATTCCTGTAGGCGAGGGGGCTTCCTCGGCTTCGACAGAGGCTGCTCCCGCGTCTCCTGCTCCGTCCGAGTCAAATGCCGTGGACGCGACCCCTGCAGCCGAGGTAACGGCTCCAGAGTCTCTCGCACGGGAGGAAGCTTCGGATGATTCTTCTTCCGCTGCCGAGACGCCGGAAGCAGCATCCGAGGCCGAGAGTAAATCACCCGTCGCAGAGGGACCTCTCGCGCCGGTGCGAGCTCTGCTCAAACCCAAACCTCGCGGTGCGGGTGCCTCGGGCGATATCGCTAAGATCGCAGCGGAACTGGGCAAGTCGTCCGACGACGTTTTCGCGCTGTTGGCGGAAGCAGGGCTGACGTTGCCGGAAGGCGAAGCGGACAAATCCGAATCGATCACCTGGGGAGAGGAATCTCTTTGGTTGGCGAAAAATGACAAAGACGGTGCTTGGTCACTTCAGGCCAAATCGGCGAAATCTGGCAGGAAACCTCGGGCGGCGGGTGGTGTCCGACGGACTTCCAGGAAAGCGCCGAAAGCGGGTGACGATACACCGCCAGAAGCCACGTCCTGAGTCTTTATCGTGCTGACCCTCACCGATCTCTCGAAACGTTTTGCCTCTCCTGACGGCGGGGGATCTACGGTTGAAATCGTTCGAGTGGCTCATTTTAACCTCGCAGCGGGCGAACAGGTGGCGCTGCGAGGAGAGAGTGGATCGGGCAAGACCACCTTTCTTCACCTCATTGCGGGCATTTTGGCCGCCGACAGCGGGAAAATTGAATTGGACGGCGTCGTGGTGACCGGCTTGAGCGAGTCGCGCCGGGATCGTCTTAGGGCAGAGAAAATCGGATACATTTTCCAAACCTTCAACCTTCTCCAAGGCTATACGGTGTTGGAGAATGTTCTCTTGGGAATGAGCTTTGGTCCCGGCGCTAATCGCGAGCGGGCGCGCAGTCTTCTCGAGCGAGTAGGACTGGGGCATCGTCTCAATCACTTCCCAAGTCAGCTTTCCACCGGGCAACAGCAACGCGTTGCGGTTGCCCGGGCGTTGGCCAATTCACCGCGCTTGGTTTTGGCGGATGAACCCACCGGAAATCT
>DKKJ01000156.1 GCA_002455175.1 Opitutaceae bacterium UBA6669 | reverse complement strand
TCATGCGACACACGATTTCCGTACTCGTCGAAAATAAATTCGGCGTGCTGGCGCGCGTTTCCGGTATGTTCTCCGGACGCGGCTTTAACATCGACTCGCTCAACGTCGCCCCGACCCATGATGCCTCGCTCTCGCGCATCACTGCGGTGATCAAGGGCGACGACGCGTCCCTCGATATGGTTACGAAACAGCTGCGAAAGCTGGTCAATGTGGTCGATGTGGTCGACTTCAAGGAAGGGCAGGCGGTGATGCGTGAATTGGTCCTCGTAAAGATCAAGGCCGATGGCAGAACGCGCTCCGAAATCATGCAAATTTGCGACATCTTCCGAGCCAAGATCGTCAATGTTGCCCACGATGCGGTGATTGTAGAGGTCACCGGTGATGAACCGAAGACCGCAGCGTTTCTCAAGCTGATCGAGAGCTTCGGCATCATTGAGTTGGCCCGCACGGGTCAGCTGGCGCTCACTCGATAGTCCTTCCTTAGGTTCACCTCCACTTAACGCTCCCCCCAACTTTTTCTATCATGCCCGCCAAANNCCAGGGCCATGCCCATGCGCTGAATCTCAAGGATTCTGGCTGCAAGGTGATCATCGGCCTCTACCCCGGCTCGAAGTCCCGCGCTGTCGCCGAGCAACATGGATTTGAAGTGGTCGATACGGCCGAAGCGGTGCGTCGTGCGGACGTCATCATGGTAGGTCTGCCCGACATGAAGCAGGCTGACGTCTATCAATCCGACATCCTCCCGAATCTGAGCAAGGGGAAGACGCTGCTCTTCTCCCACGGTTTGGGCGTTCACTTCGGACTCATCAAGCTCCATAAGGATATCGACTGCATCATGGTTGCCCCCAAGGGACCGGGCCACATGGTTCGTCGCCTGTATGCCGAAGGCAAAGGTATGCCCGCCCTCATCGCGGTGGCGCAGAACAAGTCGAAGCAAGCCAAGAAGACCGCGCTCGCCTGGGCGAAGGGCATCGGATCTACCCGCGCTGGCGTGCTGGAAACCTCCTTTAAGGAAGAGACCGAAACCGATCTCTTCGGCGAACAAGCCGTGTTGTGCGGTGGCGCCAGCGCCTTGGTTCAGGCGGGTTTTGAAACGTTGGTCGAGGCCGGATATCAGCCCGAGATGGCGTACTTCGAGTGCTTGCATGAGCTGAAGCTCATTTGCGATCTCATGTACGAAAGCGGCATCGCCGGGATGCGTTTCTCGATCTCTGAAACGGCCAAATATGGCGACATCACCCGCGGTCCACGCGTGGTGAACAAGAAGACCAAGACCGAGATGAAGAAGATCCTCAAAGAGATCCAAACCGGCAAATTCACCAAGGAGTGGGTGAAGGAGTACAAGGGCGGCCTGAAGAACTACAACAAGCTGCTCAAGGACGGTGAAAAACACTCGATCGAGAAGACCGGTACCTACCTCCGTGGCATGATGCCTTGGATGTCGAAGAAGAACCTCAAGGGCGTTCAAGCGTCCTACTAACGCTTCGTCGGCGCAACGCCGTCGTTGTGAAGCCGCGGGTTTCAAGGCGCTTCACTCCACGCTTTTCCAGCGTGGAGTTGCCAGCGTCTCACCCGCGGTTATTTTTTGTAGTCTCGTCGAGGTCGCGACCGCGCTGCTTCGGAGGGTAGGCTAGAACTGCAAACTCACCGCGCTGAATTTTTCTGTGAAACCGTTGATCATCGCCACCCGCAAGAGTCCGCTTGCCCTTGCTCAATCCGAGCGAGTGGCCTTGCAGCTCAAGACTTCCCTCGGTCTGGAGAGCGAGTTGCTGAAGATGGTGACGACGGGAGATCGCCAGGTGGAGTGGTCACTGGAAAAAAAAGGTGGAAAGGGCTTGTTCACTTCCGAACTCGAGCAAGCGCTCCTTCGCGGTGACGCCGACCTCGCGGTGCATAGCACCAAGGATCTGCCTGGAGAAATGGCAGAAGGCCTGGAAATTGCGGGATATCTCCCTCGCGAAGATCCACGGGATATTTTGGTGATTCGCGCAGGAGAGGCGACACCGCGGACCATTGCGACGGGAAGTCCGCGTCGACGTCTCCAACTACAGCAACTTTTCCCCAGCACTACGTTCACGGAGATTCGGGGAAATGTGGATACGCGGCTGCGCAAGATCGCTGAGCAGGGGGTTGCTGACGGCACGGTGCTCGCAGCAGCCGGCTTGATTCGATTAGGGATCTCCCAGTGGCCAGGGCTNNCGACGCCTGGAACTTAACCAGATGGTCCCTGCCGTCGGTCAAGCGGCGATCGCGGTACAAACGCGGCAGGGCGGCGGGGTTGCTTGGCAGCCTGCCTTTGACCGCGCGACCCGTAAGGCAGTGGACTTGGAGCGCGCCTTCCAACGTGCCCTGGGTGCAGGATGTCATACTGCCGTGGCGGTGCATGTCGCTGCGAGTACCCTTTATTTCTTTCACGAGGGCTTGGGCTTCCGTCAGCTCCCTCTTGTCGAGGCAGACTTCGCCGAACCTGCAGAAACCGCCGAACGTTCACTTCGAGAATTCGGTCTGTGGCCAACGCTCTAACCCGTCGTACTTTTCACGTCCATGGCTTCAGGAATTGTCTATCTGGTAGGGGCGGGTACAGGAGATCTGGGACTGGTCACTTTTCGCGCTAAGGAGCTCATCTCTCAGGCGGATGTTCTAGTCTACGATTATCTCGTACATCCTGATCTGCTGCACTGGTGTCGACCGGACGCAAAAAAAATCTACGTCGGCAAAAAAGCCGGGTTTCATGCGCTTCCGCAGGAGGAGATTGAGCGCTTGCTGGTGAAACATGCTAAAGAAGGATCCCGCGTGGTTCGCCTCAAGGGGGGCGACCCGTTTGTATTTGGTCGAGGGGGCGAAGAGGCCCGGAGTTTGGCGCGTGATGGGGTCGCCTTTGAAGTGGTACCTGGAGTCACGGCCGCCCTCGCCGCCGGAGCGTATGCGGGTATTCCGCTCACCCTGCGTAATACGAGTGCCTCTTTGATTTTTCTCACGGGTCACGAAGACCCTGCCAAACCGGGACTGAAAACCGACTGGCGACAGTACGGTGCACTCCCGAATGCGACACTGGCGATTTACATGGGGATGGGACATCTTCGGGAGATCCTCTCAGAACTGACGGCGGGCGGACTGCCAGGGAAGACCCGAGCCGCAGTCGTCCAGTGGGCGTCGTTGGGAAGAGAGCGCAGCCGCGTGAGTACCGTCGCAGACCTTGCGGATGTGGTCGCCGCAGAAAAACTCAGCGCGCCGGCGATGGTGCTGGTGGGCGAAGTGGTGGCGNNAGAGGAGATCGATTGGTTTGAGCAGCGCCCTCTCTTTGGGCGTCGAATTGCCCTCACCCGCACGCGTGCTCAATCGAGTGAGATGCGGGCTCGGCTTGAGTCGCTCGGGGCCGAGGTGATCGAATTGCCGCTGATCGAAATCGTCAAAGATGTTTCCAACGATCGTTTGGCGGAGGTGTTTCCCGAGTTTGGATCGTACGACTGGCTGGTCTTCACCAGCGCGAACGGAGTGAAGTACTTTTTTGAGGAGTTTCTGCGAGTCTTCGATGAGATCCGCAGCCTCGGATTGATGCGCATTGCCTGTGTCGGTGAGGCCACTGCAAAAGCGGTTCAAGCGTTCCACCTAAAAGTGGAGTGTCAGCCTGAGGTGGCGACGGGTGAGGCGCTTGCTGATGCGTTGATCGCCACGGGTAGTTTGGACAGCGCAAAGGTACTGGTGGTCACCGGCAATCTCAATCGCGATATCCTGGTTACTAAGCTCGAAGGCGCTCAAGCCATTGTCGATACGTTGCCGGTCTACCGGACGGAAAAAACAGATCTCGGCGCAGAGCCTGCCGCCGAAGATTTTNNCGCTCGGGGTGCGGATGCCATCCTCTTTGCGAGTAGTAGTGCCGTGGATTCGTTTGTTGCCCAGGCTGCCGGTTTGCGCCTGGGAAAAGAAGCCCAACGTCCATTGGCCGGAAGCATCGGTCCTCTCACCAGCGCCAGTATGAAAAAGGTGGGCATGCCAGTCGATTTCGAAGCCAAAAAGCCTGGGGTGGAAGAGCTCATCCAGGCACTGCTAAAAAAGCTGCCTCCAGTCCGCCCGACGTAGTTTAAAATCGGTTACTACCTCTACTTTCATGAAAGTTCCTTTTCTCGATCTCTCGCTTCAGCATCGCGCGCTTCGTGAGGAAATACTCGCCGCTCTGGCGGTGACCTACGACAACACCCGCTTTTGCCTGGGCAAGGATGTGGAGGAGTTCGAGCAGGGGTTTGGCACAACGCTGGGTTACCCCCGGGTTCTCGGAATGAACAGCGGGACCTCGCCTCTCCATGTCGCGTCGGTCTGTGGAGCGATTGGCCATGGTGACGAAGTCATCACAACACCCTTTACCTTTGCTTCTAGTGCTTGGGGTATCAGCTATGTGGGAGCCACGCCGGTGTTTGTCGATATCGAGGAAGGGACGTTCAACCTTAATCCGGACAAGATTGAGGCGGCCATCACGCCGAAGACNNGCTCGATCAACCAGTTCAACCATTCCTACAAGAACTTCGGCTGGACCGTTGTCTGGGCCGACCAGGATGACCTCGTCGCCTTCGAGGCGGCCATCACGCCGAAGACCAAGGCGATCCTCGTCGTGCATCTTTTTGGCCAGCCGGCCCGGATGGATGAGATCATGGCGATCGCCCGAAAGCATGGATTGTTTGTGATCGAAGACTGCGCCCAGGCCGTTGGCGCTACCTACCGTGGGACACCCGTGGGAATTATCGGGGACTGCGGTACTTTCAGTTTCTATCCTACTAAAAACTTGGGCGCATGTGGCGAAGGCGGGGCATTCGTCTCTCGTCGTCAGGACATTTTCGATCACGCTCGGGCTCTTCGCGTGCATGGTTCGCTCCAACGTTATCACCACGATTTTGTAGGTTTTAATTTCCGCATGGACGGATTTCAAGGAGCTGCTCTGAAGGTGAAGCTTCCGCACTTGGCCTCATGGACCCGGCGTCGGCAGGAGATTGCGAAACGCTATTTGAGTGAGATCACTCTCCGTGAGACTCGCTTGCCAGACCAGCCGGATTTCGGTCAAAGTGTCTTTCACCAATTCACGATAAGGCATCCTCGCAGGGATGCGTTACGCGCGCACCTGTCGCAACGCGATGTCGGGACGGATCTCATTTATCCGAAGTGTCTCCATCAACAGCCGTGCTACTCCAACCTGTCGGTGAAGCCGGGTACTCTGCCCGTAGCCGAGGAGGCTGCAGCCCGGTGTCTGAGCCTGCCCATCTTCCCCGAGCTGACAGACGACCAGGTCTCGGCAGTAATCGCAGCGATTAACGCCTTCTAGTTGGAAGGGGCTGATAGGAAAGCGAGTTCGTTCGGTCTGGCAGAGGGGAGCCACCTCGAACCCGGTAACGACACCTCTTGTTTCACGTGAAGTGGCGTGCTGGTGCGTGTCTTGTTAAGTGGGTGTCACGTCCCACCATCGCTTTGGCGATCCCTGGAGGACTGGCCGTAGTATGCAGAAATGTCCGGCGAAGGGCAGGGGACGTTCCAGTTCAAAACGCCCTGCCTGACGCGCGACAAATTCATCGACCGCAGTCTTGGCGCCCGTAGAGAAGAAGTCGTAGTCGTCGACCATGATCCGGCCGCCAGNNGCCAGATAGTTCAAGGCGTGGGTTATCCCATCGTAGAAATCGAAATCGACGTATCCAAAACAAACCACCTCAGGGCCGACGCCATCGAGGAGGGTGCTTTCCACTCGGCCGGCTTCGATGCGGTAGCGATCCGCAGGAAATCCAATCTGCCCGAGCCGAGTTTTTACCTCGTCAGCATCACAGCGCATTTCGCCTTCGTAGCGTGCCATGCTCCCCAAATTGAAGATGTCATCCTTGAGCAGATCTTGGGGAGCGGGTTTCGGCAGACCGGTGAACGTGTCGTAGAGCCAAAGCGTTTTTGCGGTGTCACGAATTTCATTGGCGAGCAGGGCCGACGTTGCGCCCTGCGCAACCCCGAATTCGCAGACATCCCCCGGCTGTTCCAGAGCAGCCTGAAGTTCGTTCAAGAGGTAAAGAGCCTGGCTGATGCCCGTGCCCAATAGCCGCGCGAGAAGCTCTTTCCGTCCCACGCGCTCGCGTAAGAGTGGAAACTGCAGCGTCCGCAGTGCGTCGTGCAGTTCTTGCACCAAGGGCGGATATTTTAAAACGGTGTTCGGTTCCAGCGGAGTCATTGAGGGCAGGCGAAGGTTCAAACCACCACGCTCATGGCAGGGGCGCGAGACCAAAGGTCGTGAATCGTGTTGCCGTGCCGCACGACATCACGGTGGAAACGGGCGAGGATGTCGTCGAAAGAACGAGGCGCGACCAGTCTCATGAAAATGTGATTGAGCCATCCGAGTATTGCGGCGCGACCTTCGCGGGCATCACGACTCGCACTCTCATCTGCTCCCCACGACAGCGCGTTTCCGGTCTTAATCAGATATTCAAGCGAATAGATCCATACGCAGCGTCGTGCAAAAATCGTCGGACCAGGAGGTGGCGTAGAAGCTAGGACACCCATGATTTCGCGCCAGCGCCGAAATCCACCTGAGTTGGTTTTGGTCTGCGGATGATCGCGGTTAGCAGCGAGAAAGAAGGGGAGTCGTTGTCCCTTTAAGCCGGCGGCGAAAAAACGCGTCAGCCACTGGTAGTCGAGAAACCACTTCAGTTCTTCCCGCAGCAATCCGACTTTTTCCAAACAGCGTCTTCGTAGAAAGAGCGTGGGCTGGCAGATGTAATCGTGTGAATAGTAGAATCGCTCGCGGCTACATTCCTCAGTGAACAGGTTCGGGGTGAGAATACGTCCGTCCTGATCAATTTCCAGGGCATCGCCATAGACAAAATCCAGCTCAGGGTTGGCAGCGAACGCGGCATGCACGCGCGCTAAGGTATGGGGCAGGTACATGTCGTCGGAGTTGAGCCAGGCTACTAATTCCCCTCGAGCGCGAGAAAGACCTTGATTGATCGCGTCGGCCTGCCCCCGATCTTTGCGCCTCGTCCAGACGATTTTGTCGCCATAGGAGGCAAGGATCTCCGGGGTGGTATCCGTAGAAACTGAGTCCATCACGAGCACCTCCTTAGTGAAGGGCGCCTGGTCAAAAATGCTGCGAAGCGCGTGATCGATCCACCGACCGTGATTGTAGGTCGGCATGATGAGCGTGAAGGTGGGAGCGTTCACTGAAAAACGTGTTCGTAAGAAGGAGGCAGTTGAGAGCGCTCGCGCAGCAAGGAGGCCGCGATGCGCTTTTCCCTTTCCGTCAGCGCGTGCCGCGGGGGCTGCGAAGCAGGATGGTAAATATTTTCGTTGATCCAGCGACGGGTGGGTGAATGACGGTGCTGGGCGAGGCGAAAAGCCTCGAGATGTCCTTGAAGGAATCGCTGTTTGGTAAATTCCTTCAATCGTTCTGACCCGGCGTGGATCAATCCGTCGCGGAGTGAGCCGTCCTGCGCTAATCGAGTGATGGCCCTAGCGATCGAAGTCGGTTGATCTGCGTGGAAGTAGAGGGCCGCGTTGCTGGCGACTTCCGCCTGACTAGTGTTGCTTCCGCAAGCGATGGGGCAGCGGGATTGCATGGCCTCGATAAGCGGAATGCCGAACCCCTCAAAGAGCGAAGGGAAGATCAGACCCCGCGCATGTTGGAAAAGCCAACTGATCTCTGCGCGTGAGACTTTTCCCAAGTGGATCACATGTCCCGAAAGACCCAACTCGTCGACCCATTGGTTCCAATCACCTTCTCTCCCTAAGAGGCTGCCAGTGCACACCAGCCTCAAGCTGGGATCCTGCCGAAGAGCCTCGGAAAAGCCCTGCAAGAGGGTGCGATGATTTTTGTGACGCCAGAGATTCGCGGGATAGAAAAAAAAGCGGCCTGACGAAAATTCCTTGGGAAGGCGTAGCGGTAGTTTGGGCGCTGGCAGTTCGTCAGGTACATGATGCACGACCCGAGACTTAGCTCGTGGAATACCGGCTAACTCGGTAGCCATGTCTTGGGTGAAACGTGAAATCGCAATCACCGCATCCGCCATGCGCAGAGAGGCGTCATAGTGGAAAAAGCGCTCCGCACGTTCCGCGTTTCANNTAGTGAAATAATCCGGGAAAAAACGTTCCTGCATGTCATGGAACGTCAATACCGTTGGTTTTGGAAAGGGGCGCGGCCACAACGTTCCGAAAGGGCAGAAGTAGACGTCGATACGATCAAGTTGGCAGAGCGCGTCTTCTTGAGTTTGCAACCGGAGCTCATGCCGACGTGCCGCAGGCGGTAACGTGGCTAAAAGTGGATCATTGTGGGGGAAAGAAAAGAGAATGAGGGGATGCTCCGGCATGTACTCAGGCCAGAGGCGGAGTAGTGTCAGCGTGTAATTGGTGACACCGCCGTTGTCAGGGGCAAGTAAGTGAAGTCCGATGCCGATTCTCATCGCCGAACCGGATTGGAAAAATCCTGACCCATCGCCTTGAGGTACTGCCACAGTCCTCGAAAACGCTGGCCCGCATCGAGCGCAGTAAACGCAGCACGAGCGGTCCGATCGCTTCTAGCGTGCGCGGGCAACGATTGGTACCTCCGCTCCTCACGCAAGTGACGTTGCCAATGCCATTCCAGAGACGTCTCCACGATCAGATAGTTGAGCCAGACCCAAGGTGTGAGAGTGCCCAATCGTTCACCATTCGCTTTTTGGTGCGCCTGATTCATGCGCAAGTCGCTCCACGTTTTGCGCCAAACGGTTTTGAGACTGAAGGGGGTAACGCCGCCGAGGTCTTTAAAGAAAAATTTAGCCCCGGCTCCATTGTTCCAGAAATACCGCCACATTCTGAGCGGTGTGTCTCTCCGGTGGTCGTGATACGCGACTAAGCTCGGCTCATAGCGCAGCGTATATCCGCCTTGAACCAGGCGTTGACAAAGGTCCACGTCTTCACAGACGGCAAATGTGGGATTGAAGCCTCCGACGGCATGGTAGGCGTCTGCGCGCACCAAGAGTGCGGCGCTATAAAGCCATGTGGCGTCGCGAGGCAGACGCGCTTGCTGACTCCAAAAGTTGGAGACGTCGGTGACACGCTCCCAAAAGCGACCGGTTTTTCCTGGCAGGCGTGCGCCCAGTGCGGCGACTTTCCTTCCTTCAGGGGTTTCCGAGAGCCGTTGGATCAACTGGGTCGCTTGGGAAAGAAAATCAGGAGAGAGGTGGATGTCGTCGTCGACGAAGACGAGCCATTCACCTGAGGCCAAGGTGACTCCGGCGATGCGGGTCTCCGCAGGATTGCCTCTCTGGGCTAAGACGACGCGTTGGAGACGCAACCCTGGAAATGAAGAGGGAATCGCGTGTTCGCCTGCTCCCGCGACGACAACATCCCAAAGGTCTCCAGGAGAATTTTGGGCGGTGAGTGCTTGCAGCGTGGGAATTGCCCGTTCTGGACGTCCCATGGGGACCACCACCGTGAAGGCATTTCGAGGCGGCGGCGGAGGTGCTACCGGTGTCGGATGGCGTTGCTGATCGAGTAGAGTTTGTATGATCTGCAGCCGGGCAAAGCGATCGGCGTCGAGGAGCAGGATCTCTTTTTGCAGAGTCGCAACCAGGCCCTCGCCCGAACGTTCCGCGGGCCAATCGGGAACGAACTGAACACAACTAGTATCTTGCCTGAGGATCAGGTCATTAAAAGCCGCGTGTACAGCCGAGACGGGAATGTCGGAGATACACGGATACGACGTGTACACACAGTGCCACTGACAGCCGGCACAGGCGGGCAGTGATTGGAGTACTTTAACTCGACTGCTTTGCGGGTGGAAACGACGTCTTTGTCCTCCTCCGAATAGTGAGAGGGTAGGCACGTTTAGCACCGCAGCAAGGTGGGCGTAGCCCGTGTCGTTACAGATGAGGGCGGAGCTGGAACGAAGGATGCTGACGAGGAGCTTCAGTTCGTGGGCTCCCAGTATTCGTCGTTCTCCGAGCAAGGGATTTTTCAGCGCGGCGAAAAACGTCGCGTCGGCCGGACCCTCCAGCCAAAGGACAGACTTTCCTTCGGAGCTCAGGAGGGAGGCGAGAGATTGAAAATGCTGGATCGGCCATGCACGGCTGGCCGGCCCACCCACTCCGGGAGCTAGGACAACATGCGGGGAGTCCTGGTCGAGGGGCGGAGTGTCCGGATGCAGCTTTGCAGGAAAGGAGTCGCCAGGGGGGAAGCCGGGAAGTGCGCGTAGCAACCGGATCAACGCGTCTGCTTCGATCGCCTGAAGATCAAATGGCAACTCAACGGTGAAGAGAGGTGAAGCGTTGCCTAACAATGCACCCGCCGCGTTCACGGGAGTCTGCCGTGCGGCGTTGGCGATCGCGCCGACCCGAATGGGGGCGCGGCTGACCGCGACCGTTACCTCTGCGACCCAGGTGCGATTTCCTACCGCCGCCACCGCACTCGACCATGGCTGGCTCGTGATGAAGTTTACCCACCACTCCAGAAGTCGGTCGGTCTCGCTCGTCCACTCGGCAAACGCGTGGAGTGGGAACGGGACCATGACTAAGCCGTGAGCGTGCTGTTGCTGGAGACGAAGCGCTTCCTCGTGGGGAGTTGCTTGGGTCTGCGGGAGGAACACGGAGACACCCTCCAGGATCTCCGCAACGCACTCCATGCCCGGACGCACATGCCAGATGACCACCCCTTGCGAACCGATATTACGGGCGAGGGCCTGCAGTGCTCCTGCAATGATCAGTTGATCGCCGAAGGAGTCAGGCTTTGAAACGAGAATACGCACGACGCAAACGCAGCTGGAGGGCTGGCCAGCCCGACGGTACTCGATGGAGAAGTGCGGCGCCTGTCACATAGGTGTGGTGAGGGGCCGTGAATCGATGCCAAGCAAGGAAAGGTTCGATATCCTCCTCGTTCCACACCAGGGGTGATCGCGNNACTGAGGATGCTCACCAAGATACTGCGAAAATTCCTGACGAGTGAGCGCGCGCCCATTCCAGTCGGGGTACGTCATTCCCAACGAGGGTTCACAGATGTCGAACGAAAGTGCGAAGAGACCTTTCGGACGGAGTACACGAGCGACCTCGTTAATCGCTTGGGCCTTGTCCGGTTGATGCTCGATCACTGACAGACTCGTGACGACGTCGACGCTTTGATCGGCAACAGGCAGCTCGGATGACGACACGATATGCCAGGAAACCTGCGAAAGCCCCAATTTGTCCCGAACGTACTCCCAATGCTGGACGTAATTAGGAGTAGCCTCGATGAGCGTGATTTTCGCGCCCTTTTGGGCCAACCACCACGGTAGCGGAGAAAGCTCGCTACCAATGTCGAGTAAGTGCGTGCGCGACCAATCAACTTCCCGAAGTCCTCCGTACCACAATGCTGGATACTCCCAGATTTTCGACCACGTGGTGAATTCGCGCAATCCTAGTGGCCGCGCGAAGCGATTCAGTTCCTCCATGAACGCCTGCCAAGGCGAGGACAGCATCTCTGGCAGATTAGCCAGGTAGCGGTGCGCTCGCACTGGAGGATCGATCCGGCGGGCGACCACAAATTCATGGGCTCGGATCCAAGCTTCGTCATTAGCCAACACGGTGAACCCGCAGGCGGACAGAAGCGTAGAGATGGACTGTCGCGTGAAAATAAAGGTGTGCTCCCACGGATCAAAGACCTTGGGTGTGATTCCGCCGAAGTCCGGTTCAGTCGGAATCATCAGTGGAAGTTGCAGGAAAAGAACGCCTCCGGGTTTGAGTGCGCGATAGGCCGCTTCAACGAAAGCTTTGGGATCGAGAGCGTGCTCCAGGACGTCGCAGGCAATAAAAAGGTCGCAGGGAGGCACGGCTGTACCTGGGAAGATCCCTCCCGCAACTGTCAGGCCAGTCGCTTGTTGAACGGATACCGCCGTGGCGGGATCGGGTTCGACCCCGAAGCAGCTCCAGCCTTTGTTCTGCAGACGAGAAAGAAGAGTGCCCTCCGCACAGCCGATTTCTACTGCAGTACCGACCTTGTCTTCGGTGTGGCGCTCGATGGAGGTGATCCATCGATCCACCCGACCATCACGTTCCAAAACTGCGCGACGCTCGAGGAGTGTCGGATGGGCTTTGTCGCGTTGGCGGGCGTGCCAGTATCCCTCCATGCTGTAGAAGTCCGCAACGCGTTCTGGCTTTAACCGCTGTTTGGCTACGTGAGACCCACACCGTTGGCAGACAAAGTAAGCATCGCTGCAGGGACTGGTGTGTTCGCTTGTCCCGCCGCACCAGCAGCGATTCACCGAATCGAACCAGTCTACGGGAGCGGGCGGGGCAGCTTGCGCAGTGGAGAGCGGTGCTTCGGTACTCATACTGCCTCCGGATAGCCAAAACGGCTGAAGTCACCAGGACCGATCGCACGGAGATGCTCCCTCCACGTAGGATCGTTTTGCCAGTGGGCATTGTTTCCCACGCGGTAAAAAGAGCGTGGTCCGGAACGCGTCATTCGATCAAAGCGCGTCCATTCGAAGACAAATTCGGGGGATAGCTTCGGGCGGACACCCACAAACGAAGCCGTCTCTGCGAGAACAGCTGCCGAATCTTTGAGCTGTTCATACCGAATCCAGTGAACGCGTTCCGGGCTGGCTTGCTGCATAGCCAAAGCGCGATCGTAGAACTCCGCGTACTGTCTGTATCCGTCCTTTAACCACGCACGGATATCGTCAATCCGAGCACCCCAACGATCCGTGGCGGTGTGGTACCAGCTATAAAGCGTGGGATGCGGATTGCGGATGAGAATAATAACCGGGTTGTCACCCAAAACTGGCCCCCCGTGAACTCCTTGAGGCGCTGCGTTGATGTACACCGGTTGAATCGGGACGCCGTCCTCCCGCAGCTTCATCGCGTAAACGGCTAGCGGATTGAGCTCTTCGGTGCGTTGTTTGGCTTCGGGGTTTTCGACAAATTGATTGGGAAAGAAAACCAGGTCGAAGAGACCCGTAAAACTTGTCCATAGGAAATGGCTACCCGTGCGCGGAAACGCAAAGTAGTCGACCCGTTTCGCCAAAGTGGTTCCGAAGTAATAGCCGTCAGAATGCATGAATCGAGAATCAGGCGAATCGGTAGCAGGCAAAAAAACTTTGCATGGGATCGGGGCCATCGTCGGACGCGATGTGGCTACCGCCGCGGCGCGTCAACGCTTCGCGGATGATATCCGGAGTCGGTTTCCATTTATGTCCATCGCCGACGAATGCAGAGCCTGGATGCCAAATCGTACACTCGGGATGAGGAAGGTAGAGGAAAAGAATCCCTCCCTTGCGTAGGCATCGAATCCATTGATCCAAGGCGGCCTCCCAACTCACGATGTGCTCGAGGCAGTGAGAGCTAAAAACATAGTCGAGTGAACCCGGGGCAAATTCTTCAATCTGACGTTGCGTTCCGGGACCGCGCTCAATGTCGACGGGAGTGGCCCCCGGAAGTGGCCAGAGACCGGCTCCGACATCGATCCCTAATCCGCGGCAGTGGCGGGCAGCTTCGCGGAAAATGGCAAACGAGGCTCCGCCTACAAATAGGTAGTCGGGATAGAACTTTCCGTGGTATCGCCATCCTCCCGACGCGCGCTCCACGCCTGGCTGAGAAAGCCAGTAGCGGTAGGCGTGGAAGAGGTCAGGAGCNNCATAGTCCTCAAGGGCAGTCATGTAAGGCGTGAGCGGCTACTAAAGTTCCGAATCAAATGGAGGTAACTCGGAGGACAGGTGAAGTCGAGCATGTGGCCGTTAAAGTACGTCTGCGAAGGCCGGCCGAGTCTTTCGAAAGATTAAAAACCCGCCGATAAGAGTGAAAAAGGCAAATGCGTAGAGATACGCGAGCACAGCCAGTGACGGCTGTTGCCCCCACATAATTGTCTGACGAGCCAGGTCGATCGCTCTCAGCAGTGGATTGAATTTAAGAAATGCCCACACTTCGGGAGGGATGCGCAGTGGAGAGAAGAAAATCGCACTCGCCCACATCAGCACCATGCTGGCGAATCCCACCAACTGCTGAAGGTCTCTAAGAAAAACGCCCAAGGCTGAGAGAAGCCACGCGCCACCAAGGCTGATTAAGAGCAAGGGAAAGATAATCACCGGAGCCCAAAGCGCGGTCCAGGTGAGGTGGACGCCAAGAATAAGTGCGCCCAGGAAGAACAGAGCGGAGATGATTAGGAAATGAAAGGCAGCGGCGCCCACTGCCGCTGCAGGGAGAATCTCCAGCGGAAACACCACTTTCTTCACAAAGTTGGTGTTGGTCACGATGAGGGAGGGTGCTATGACGAAGGAGTCCACTAAAAGATGGAAGCACGCGAGGCCGATGAACACCGTGAGCGCGTATTCCTTGGGGCCCTGATCAGGTTGGTTGGTGAAATGCCCGGGGAAGATAACGCTGAAGACGAAAGTGTAGATGCCCAGCATCAAGAGCGGATTGAGGATGGACCATCCGAAACCCAGAAGACTGCCTTTGTGGCGACCTTCAATTTGTCGACGGGTGAACTGCAGAAGCAGATCGCGGTGGCGCCACAGTGAGAGCCAGGAAGAGGAGGAGGGCGACCCTTGGATAGCCGACATGGTTTTGTTCTGATGACTGAGACAGAGAGGTGCGCGCAACTCCCAATTTGTTCCCACCTGCGAAGGAAGGGTGGATGATTCCATCCCAAATCAGCCCAGCCGTTCAGTACAAACCTAGGCTGGCTCTCCTACTTCCGATCCGCGAGGATCCCTCAACCGAGGAGTTTGTTCTGGTGAACCGGTCGTACCGGTTTGGGATCCACCAGCAAGACACCCGTGCGCTCTCCCGGAGAAACTTCCTGAGAAATTTGATTGAGGACGTATTGCTTTAAGTCGACTGCTCGGTCGATGAAGAGAGAGAAAATTCCCATCAAGCCAGGCTTGCTGACCTCTGTTGGGGCCTCTGGATCGACCGTGACTCGGAGGGAAGCGGAGGTAGTATCCGCAGATGGGTCCACCCGACGCAGCGTGTTCTCGATTTCGATGTACTCGACTGAGCCTTTTTCCGCACCGAGAACCTGATCACGGGGAAGCCCTGAAAGGTAAAACCCCGAAGCTGACTCCGCCAGATCGATCACTGGCGCGGTCTTGGCCTCAACGAAGGAGGTAAAGGTTTGGTTGCGGGTACTGGCCTCAATCAAAGGGGCATCGATTTCCCGGCGAAATGCCTCGTGGGGCAAGCCTACAGGGACACCTGACGTTTTAACATCCTGACTGCCTTGGGCCAATTCCGCGACAACCCGTTTAATCGTCGCATTGTCGTACCCCAAAACTTTGAAGCCGCCTGCCTGATTGAACAGAACTTCCAGACGGTCAAAAAATGCGCGCAAATCAATTTCTGAGGTAGAGGTGGGGGCCTCTTCAGGTTCCACCGATACTCCCGGATCGGGCTCAATCGTTGGAATCGAACCTGGATTATGAGCCTCTCCTTGATTCAACCCACCACCATTGCCTACCGAGATCGGTACCTCTGGCTTTTCCTCTGCAACAATCACACGAATATCTCGTGTACCCAAGCGAAGTTGGCTTTGAACATTATCAAGACCAGAAATCGATTTCCACGTGTTGACGTTGGTCGGATCCCAGGAAGAGGGGACATTGGGGAGAGCGATCACCAAGCCCGCTGAACCGCTAATCGATTCAAAATTCAACGTCGGACTTTTGGTTTCCAAAATCAGTGCGTTGACTGATTTAAGATGGATAGGCGTTCCTGCCGCCCAACCGGAAAGATCATCGATTTTCGCGGTTACCACGTTACCACCTGAGATTTGTACTAATCCTCCCACGTACTTCAGAGAAATATTTTCAACGTTCTCTACGATGAAGGAGCCTTGAACACTGATCGACGGAGCTTCCACGGAACGGACATCCGAGGCGTAAAGATTGAACAGGCTATCGTTGCCTTCAAATTTAACGGAATCGAAGTTCGAGAGACTAATACTCGTAATCGTATCCGGTAGCTTGTTGAAATCGATAACGAGGTCAGCGTCGGGCGTCCCGATCAAAGTTAAGCGCGTTCCAGAGGGGCTGACGTCAAAATCAATGGGCGCGGACGTTAATATCGCTCCCTGAAAGTTGGCTGCCAGCGCTGATGGGGCGACCAAGTCCCCTCCCGCAAAGAGTGCGCGCGCCTCTAAAACTTCCAGCCAGAGCGATTTCTTGAGCGAGCGCATTGTTCCTAAGACATAGAAAGGATTACGGACCAAACGGAGGCAAGCTAAGGTTTATTTCTGCGTCACAGAATCGTTACCGCCAATAGATAACATAGCAGAGAGCCCCGGAGTGGCCTGAGGGGAGGGGGGGATGGCGACGATAATGCGGAAAGTGCCTGAGGTGGCGTCAATTACCGGATCGATGTGCTCGATGGTGCCTGAGACACGAACGTCGTTTTGGGTGGCGGACTGGACCTGGACGGAGACGGTTTGACCGTCGGTGTANNGCGATGACTTCGAAGCGCTCGACGGCTTCGCCGACGGATTTGACGGTTTTAAGAAAGACGCCGTCGATGGGGGAGCGGACCGTGCGGTTGTCGAGGCGGACCTTGGCGAGTTCGACAGCAGCGCGGGATTGGTCGCGGCGGCTTTCGGTGATCTTTCGGGTGCTGCGGCTTTCTTCGTACTGTTTGTCGCTCGAGATCTTATCTTTGAAAAGAGCGGCGATGCGTTCGTACTCGTTGGTGACGCGTTCTAGGTCCGCTTCAATGCCCCGGAGCGCGGCTTCGGCCTGGGCCAGCTCGGCCTCCTCTTGTTGAGAATCCAGGCTGATGATCGCTTGCCCCGCTTTGACTGGAGAGCCTTCCGCGACGTGGATTTTTTCCACGACGCCGGCAGCGCGGGAGCTGAGCTTGAGGTCGTGCTTGGGCGCGAGGACCGAGCGCAAGGAGCCGCGCGAGACGGGGCTCAAGCCTGAAGAGGTTTGGGCAAAGCCCGAAGTGGCCAGAAGGGCCGAAAGCAAAAACAGGGAAAAGCGCATGATAACCACAGGAAAACTGCTCAGGAGAAACGCAGTTTCACGAAGTTGATAAAGTCGTGGAAAAGGACGTAGGCGATGGGACGCTTGCCGCAGCCGAAACTGGCGCGACCCGCGAAACCGGANNGCCAAGCGGACGGAGCCGTCGATCGGGCCTTTTTGCGCCAAAGTACGGTCAAGAATGATCAGGTCCTGCTCACGCACATCGATCTGCACTTTCCAATTACGAGGGTCGATGACTTCGAGGACATTTTCCCCGGGCCGAGGAATCTGTCCAATGCGCGAGGAAAGACTTTGGGCGCCCAAGACGACACCGTCGAACGGTGCGCGCAAGGTGAGCCGATCTAGGTCACGCTGCAGTTTTTCGATGACGGTGTTAGCGCGGGCGGAATTGAGCCGGGCGATTTGCATCCGGGTCTCTTCACCTGCGGCCATGGCGGAATCGGCTTCGACCAAACTGCGCTCGAGTTCTTGGCGGGCGGAGCGCATCTGAAGTTCGACATCCATGGAGTCGAACCGAGCGAGGACATCGCCCTGTTTGACCGATTGTCCCTCGCGGACATCCACCGAGAGCAAACGCGTGGAGGCGTAGGCGGCGAGCGAGGTGCGCTCGCGAGGCATGACGCGGGCCTGGCCCTTCACGTTGAAGGTGATGGGGAAAATCAGGATCAGAGCTACAATGAGGACTGGAATCCCGAAGCGGGTCCATTTCTCCTTTCGTGGTGTATTGACCACGCGGTTACGCGCGTTGATCCAACGGCGGGCCATGCGGGCAGCGGGCTGACGCTGCCAGAAAAGTGCGGCTCCCAGAGTGCGACCTGCGGAGATCGCCAGATCGCGCATTTGGAGGATCGTCGCGTCGAGTTTTTCCGGCTTTTTGATCCCTTCGAAAAGGAGGATTCCACGCACGCGCTCCTGTCGATCGAAGAGCGGCATGACCGTGGCCCAGTTCATGGGGACGGCGTCAAAGTACTCGTTCACCTCGGCCGGGCGGGTGGCCACCTTGGCGGGATCGCGCTGAACCAGGGTCAGCTGCATGGTGGGCCGGGAGCCGGACGTGGGTTTGGCCGGTTTGGTCTCCGGTGTGTCCTCGACCTGATCCTCCGTGACCTCGGTGGAGGAGACGGTCGCCGGAGCGGAGGAATCGGCGGGTTTGCCCTCGACCGGTTTTCCCTCGGAGGGCTGGGCGGCGGAGGTCGGTGTAATGGAAATCTCCGAGTCTTTGTGCGCACCGTTGGCGCCGTTCGCACCGTTGACGCCGTTGGGCGCCGCTCCGTTGGCCCCTTTGCCCTGCAGTGCGGCCGTGGCCGGGGTCTTGGCCTTGCGTTTGGCCGAGTTGGCCAGGGACATCTGGGTCAGGCGCTCGGCCAGACGCTTCAAAATGACGGCTTGTTCGCTCCGAGGATGGGGGCGGCGCAGACCGCTGGAGGCGCCCAGTTCGTAGTCCTGGTCCAAGCCGATCCAGTCTTCGCTCAACGGTTCATCCCCGCGGCCCTTGGCCACGAGCAACGACACCCGGTCGCAGCCCACGGACTCGCGAGCGTAGTTGACGATACTCCAGCCGACAGACTCGACATCGGTATCACCAGAAATCTCTTCCAAGAGTTTGGCGTAGGTAGCGACCCGCGTGACCTCGGCTGCCAAGTCGCCACTGCGCCGTGCTTTGAGGTAAAGCTCCACTTCGCCGCAGAGCTGACGCAGAATGACGGCCCGCAATTGGCTCGCTTGGGCATCGACGGGTTGAAACCAAATATGCAGGACACCGACCACGGCGTTGGCGCTGAGGATCGGGACAAAAAACTGCTCCCAATCAGTCGAGTTGAACAACGACAGTTCCTCGGGGGCAGGAGCGTCCTGCGGTTGGAGTCCCGGCAGATTACCTGCCGGTTGTAGCCGCGGAGGCAGCGTCACCGGATGCCCCGTTTCGGCCACCCGGTGGATCGCTTTGCGAAACGATTCCGCTAGCTCCGGAGATTCCTTTAGCTGCAGCGCGTCCCACTTGCTCGCGATCATCCGCTGGAAACTACGCCCCGCGAGCATCTCGTACGCGAGCCCTTGCGGTCGCAGCAGCTGCAGCACGCATTCCGCGTGCGCTTTCAGGTACACCGGTAAATCCGGTGATTCCTTGGCAAGTTGTGCCAGTCTGGCCGACACGTCGTTCAACTGACGTTGGACGTGTGCGGCGGCATTGGGAGTGGCTGTCATGCGTGACCGATAAGGTAGGAGCGTCTCGTTTTTTACCGCGTTACGAAAGCTTAAAATCGCTGGAGGCTCTCTTGATGCATAATGCCTGCGGGATGGCAGGGCCTACATCAGTACGGATGAGCCTAATTAATGCAAATTAGGCTGACCGAACAAGGCCAATGAATTGGAGCCGGGTTTTAACACCCGCTTTACGAAGAATATTGCGGATGTGGGTTTTTACGGTGGGGAGGGCAATTTTGAGTCGGGTGCCGATTTCGTCGGCTGAGTGACCCTTGAGGATGAGTTCGGCCATCTGGAGCTCTCGACGAGAAAACTCGAAGTGTTCCGCCAAGGCGGCGGGGGTCAGGGTATTACCGGGGGTCGGTTTCGTGCGAGTGAGGGAGGAGGTAAGGAGAAGGTAGGGGCGCAGACCAAGGGTACTGCGCATGGCCAGGTAAGGGACAGCGCCTCCGACCTGCTGTTCATCGGAAAGAGGCTTATTGAGATTCACAACCGGGCCCTGGGAGACGACTAAGCGTGACCCGCTGGCGGGTAGTTTTAGATCGCGCAAGGTGTGGAAAGCGTCCTGACAGGCCTTTTGCCAGACAGCGGGAAGAGACGTGGAGCGAGGTAAATTTAGGCTGAGGGCCTTGGCACCATGTTCCCAGAGCATGAGGTGCTCGCGGAAGTTACGATTTTCGAATAAGGTACGCTGCTGGCTGTCCAAGACGCAGATGCCTTCCGGGTGAAGGTTCGTGATCAACCGGAACAAGCCCACCATGAATTCCTGCTCCTGCTGTTCCGCTAAGACAACGAAGGCCTTGCGTACGTGAGTGCCGGCCCAACCCAACCCTTCGATCTCTGCAGGTGTGAAAGGGCCGCGCTCGGGTCGATGGAAGATAAAAAGGATGAGCGGAGCCGACTGGGCATCGCCAATTTGAATTACGCGCCTTGGCCAATCAGGTCCGGGGGCCAGTTCTCCGGCGATGGCTTCGAGAACCTGTGGAGCGAGAGTGCCTCCTGTCCCCAGCGATTCGATTCCTTGACGAGCTGCCTGGGTCAGCAGAGGCCCAGCCGGTCGGACCGCCTGGCCCACGAACAATCGCCGGTCACCCGCTTGAAAACTCGGGGGAAGGAAGACGCCCCAAGCGTCCGCACCCAACTGGCTCCAAATCCGCCCCAATGCCTGCTCGAACCCACGCAGGGTTCGATGTAAGCAGAGCTCGACCAGGCTATCGGTCAATTGCCGCCAGTTGGCCATGGAATAAAAGCTGAGACGGAAAAGCGGAAATAAGGAAAAGCGGAAATTTGGAAGCGGAGAGCTGAAATCAGGATTGGCCGAATTTCCGGTTTCAGCGTTTCAGCGTTTCTCAATTTCGCGATTTCTTTTCTCCTACTGCACGATCCGCTTGTAGCCCATGAGGCGCATGAGCCAACGGCCAAGGCGCTTGGCGTAGGTGGTTTCACGACCTGCGATGGTCACTTGGGCGCGCATGCCTTCCACGGCAAACTGTCCGGGTTGGGTCTCGAGATGTGCCTCTACGAGATAAATGGGATAATCCGGTTCCTGGCCCGGACGGCTGGCGTGATTCATCGGAGCAGCGCCCCCGAAGATACTCAGCATGCCGGCACTGTATTCGCGGATCATCGCCGGTTGCCTCGGAACATCACGTACGATCGTCGTGAACTTTTTCCCGTCCGCCCGCCAGCGACCTTCGACCACATCACCCACTTCCACCACCTCGGCTTTTTCCTCGGGCATCGGGATCACCAGGCGCAACGTCGTGGGATCGACCACCTTCATTAAATTCACATTGGAATCGATGTACTTGCCGACCAGCCCTTCGAGGCTGCGTCCCCAGATCACACCATCGCGGGTGGCCCGAATCGTCAGGCGGTCCACATCTGCTTGAGCGCGGGCGACCTCAGAAGCGGCGAGGTCCATCGCCTTGGCGGCTTCCGGTAGCATTTCGCTCGCCTTCCAAACCGGGGTCGCTTGCAACGTCGCAAAACGTAGCCGCGCGCGCTCGAGTTCCGTTCTCTTTTGCTCAAGTTCGGCTTCGATTGATAGGCTCTCCAAGCGCACGAGGACGTCCCCGGCCTTGACCACTTGGCCCGTGGTGACCGCTACTTCTTTCACCATCGCATTGATTGGTGAAGCGATATCTTCGGCGTAAACGGCACTGACGACGCCTTGCTCCGAAACATAATGCCGGGTGGGCACGGTGAAGAGAAGCAGTACGATCACCCCCAGGATCCCCAGTGAGCGGAACACGTACCACCGCGTGGGACCTAGTTTCACGATGTGAGCTCCGGGACTGAACGCATCCATAAATACTTTGATAAAGGGAAGCGCTACAAATGAGCCTTCCACAAAAATTCCTAGCAGTAATCCCAGGTCATGCAACCCATACGGCGCCAGCACCCNNATGATGAACATCATGTACACGTAGGCCAAAATGGCATACACGACGAACACCCCGCCGCGCGTGTCGTCCCCCATCTGCTCTTCTTGCATCCGGTTGCGGTATCCCAGAAGGATCCGCTGAAGGTGGTAGGAGCAGTAGGCGATCGCCTTGCCCCGGAGATTGGGGATTTCCAGCCAATCGCACACGACGTAGTATCCGTCGAAGCGCATCAGGGGATT
>DKKJ01000438.1 GCA_002455175.1 Opitutaceae bacterium UBA6669 | reverse complement strand
CGTGCAAAAGAACGAGGGGGCCGGTGTCGTGGAGAAAGCCATAGGTGGCCAGCGTCCAAAATTGACCGGCCTTGATGCCGTCCACGCTCAACCCGAGAAGAAAATCGAACGAGCGGCCTGCCGCTTCACCAAACCAGCGGTGTACAACCAGTTGGATGACAAAACCCGCTGCGATCGCCGACAGAAGCCACACCAGCACCGAGGTCGTCCGTCCGCCGTAAACGTCTTTCATGTAAGACCGATCAGAAAGCATTGATGGCGCCAAGGTGACGACGCTCGGGGTAAACACAAGCGCACTCCCGGAATTACCGTGAAAAAAACCTTGAATTTTGCCTCTTAAAAGCCGCCGGTCGCGCGGTGTAGATTTGAGCGATGTTCTGCATCACGCAGTGTTTCTCTCTGGATCTGGACCACGGCGGCGCGTTTATTGTCTTCGAGTGGCGTTTGTTGTTTGCGGGGTTTCCGGGGCGGATGCTTGACACCCTCTCTGAGCGCGGTTTTGTCCGCCTACCGCCATGGCCAACAAAGCAGACAAGTGGGAAACAAACGTTTCCGGTAAGTTCTATGTAGATCAACAATGTATCGATTGTGATCTTTGTCGTGAAACGGCACCCGGCTTTTTTACCCGTCACGATGACGGCGGGCATTCTTACGTGTTCAAGCAGCCCTCGACTCAAGAAGAGATCGACCAATGCATGGAAGCTTTGGAAGGATGTCCGGTCGAAGCGATCGGCTCTGACGGCGAAGAATAAGCCGAGCGCAACTGGTTTCGCCATCTGTGTACCGGGTGGCAAGAGGGCTTGCTCCACCGACTGGCTTAATGCCTGCGGCTGAGCAGGCTTTTTTTTCGCAAGGCGTTTCCTGCNNGCTGACTATAACGCACGCACTCCGTGCAAGTGGACCCTAGACGACCGCGGGGCTCTTGTTAATTGAAATTTAATTCGCCTTAACAATAGGCTTGTTTGTCGCGTTTCCTTCGCTACGTCTCGGCGATGCTTCGACGACCTCGTCCTTTCAGTCTTTTGCTCGTTCTCGGGTGGACAGTGGGTTTGGTCTCCGGCTTGGGCGCGGAGTCCGACTCACAGATTCTGCTTCCAGAAATGGCGGTGGAGTCCTTGCGCGTGGCCAATGAGAGTCCGGTGGGGACGTTTGCTATGCCGGTTTCTGCGTTGNNCAGGCGGATATCTCCATCCGTGGAGGCACCTTCGAGCAAAGTGGGTTTCGGGTCGGTGGCGTTTCGCTCTATGACCCGCAAACAGGTCACTACTTCGCGGAGATACCGATCGCTCCAGCGATGTTGACGGCTCCTGCGCTTTTAACCGGTGCCAACAATGCGCTTTATGGTTGGAACGCCGGGACGGGGACCGTGGCCTACGCGTGGGCGCCGGTTCGCGCTCGAGGGTATGCATCCGTCGGTATGGGGGAGTTTGAGCTGTTCCGATCGGAGCTTTATCAGGGCTATCGCCGCGAGACCGGAACCGACGGACGTATCCTTGCTATGGATGCAGAGTGGGCGACCTCGCAGTCCAACGGATCTATTCTTTTCGGAGACCATGATTTCTCCAGGGTGGGGACCCGCTTGCAGTTGGCGGGTCGCGACACCCAAACCGATGTGATGGCTGGCTATCAGTCGAAGGTCTTCGGGTGGCCTAACCTCTATACCCCGTTCAATTCGCTGGAGGCAGAGAACCTGCAAACCGTGTTGGTCGTGGCCAATCACCGCGTCAATGGCAGTGGCGGTGACTATCTCCAACTCGGTGGATACTACCGCCGCAACAAGGACGATTACGCGTATGATCGTCGCTTGCCCTTGGGGCCTATCCATCCGTTTCAACACACGACCTGGGTTTATGGGGTGGGTGGGGACGCTCGGAAGACGATTGGCCCCTGGGCGTGGGTGGGAACCTTCGCGTGGATTCATGATGAGTTGCGGTCAACGTCTCTGATCGCTGGACG
The DNA here is from genome assembly GCA_002455175.1 of Opitutaceae bacterium UBA6669. Classification (GTDB taxonomy): domain Bacteria; phylum Verrucomicrobiota; class Verrucomicrobiia; order Opitutales; family Opitutaceae; genus UBA6669. The sequence continues at coordinate 912 of DKKJ01000438.1, read as the reverse complement.
GTATCGAGAACGCGAGCATCTGAAGCTGGCTCTCGCACCTGAGCGCAGCTGGAATCTATCAGATCGCCGACTGCTGACCGTGCGTGGAGGTGCGGCCTTCGATGATACGAATCGGGATGGATCGTCCGTTTCGCCGCTTTTAGAGATCGCTTGGGANNGGCTACGCGAAGTCCACTCAGACTGCGACCTACACTGCATTGAACTCGGCCGCACAGACAGGGCTCTTCCGGGGAAATCCAAATCTCGAACGGCAGCGCGCCCACACCATCGAGGTGGGGACCGCCGCGGTCTGGCGCGGTTGGTCGGTTGTCGGAACCGCCTTTGTGCGTATCGATGACCGATTGGTCGATTGGACGTTCAAGCAGGGAGTGACAGCGCGGACGGCCAATGCCGTTGACGTGACCACCTCCGGTCTGGAGGCGTTGGTTCGACATCAGGCGGGTCCCTTGGAATTGACTTTCGGATACACCCTGCTCTCGAAGGATGCTGAGTACGTCACGGCCGCCGTTGATGCGAGTTTCTACGCTTTGAATTACGCCCGTCACCGGCTCACGTCCGCGATGGTGCTCAGGCTGGGTCAGGGATGGGAGGTGAGGATGGACCATGAAGCGCGCTTGCAAGCTGACAACAGTCTCCGTCGGCAAGGGGGAGACGAGGCTTTGTTAGCTCAACTAGCGGTGTCCTATACTCCGCCTCGCCTGCGCGANNGCATCAACGGGCTGATGGGACGTAACAGGGCTGTTACGTTTGGGCGCTTTCCCCGTGCGCGGGCCGCGACTGAATGGGAGAAGGATGGCCCTACTTTCTCCGAAGGCTTTCTGGTTCCATGTTCGCCAGCACGCGGTCGTCGTTCTGTTGAGTGTGATCTATCCGCGAGACCTGAGTGCCGAGGATGCGATCAGCTATAAGTAC
>DKKJ01000294.1:1238-3828 GCA_002455175.1 Opitutaceae bacterium UBA6669 | reverse complement strand
CTCAGTTTTGCGGAATCGTTTTCGCCGCAACCGATCCGCTTGCGCTCGGGAGTGGCAGATTCCGTTCGGGGAGAATCAATCGAAGCCGGGGTTAAGCTCTCGTGGCTGAATGATCGATTGAAACCCACGTTTGCTGCCTTCGAGATCGAGCGCTTCAATGCCGCGGNNCCGTTTTCGATTGTGGTGGGGCGGAGTCGCTCGCGTGGATTAGAAATTGAAGTGCCAGCGACGTTCACCCAACGGTGGCGTGGGATTATTAACTACACCTATCTGGATACGGGAGTAGTCCGCGATCCGTTGATTCCTATCGGCACACCCCTCGTGAATGCACCGGAACACAGTGCGAGTCTCTGGACGAGCTACGAGGTTGATGGAGCTTGGGATGGAGTCACGGCGGTTGTGGGTGTCCTTCATATCGGGGAGCGGGCCGCCACTAGCACCGATACGATCCGCATACCCGGTTACACGCGAATCGATATGTCGCTCGGCTATGGATTTGATACCGTAATCGGCCGGGTAAAAACGCAGCTGACCATCCAAAACGTAGGTAGTGAGTTCTACTATGACTCCGGCGGGTCCTTTTTACCGGTGTTTCCCGGTGCGCCGCGTACGGTGACGTTCTCTGCCAGCGTTCGATTCTAAGTATGCATGCTCGAGTTTTTTTCGTTGGGCTGCTCGTGACCGTCTTCGCATTCCACTCCGGTTGTCGCCCGCAGGGATCGTCGACTCCTGCGGAGTTGCCCGCAGGCAAGGTCCTGCCGATGCGGCATGCCCGCACCTTAACGGTAGTGGAGCACAACGGCTTTCACGTCGTTGACCTAAAAGCAGCTATTAGCGGCTGGGGAAAAGCAGCCTCGGGACCAGAACAGCGTGCACGTTTAGTGTTGGTGCCTGAAGGACAGCTGGCACCCGAGTTGACTGGTGAACTCCTGGGTGCTACTCTCATTCGGACTCCGGTGCAGCGAATCGCCGTCAATTACGTGCCCTTCGAGGCCATGCTCAGTGCGCTCGGTGTCGCCGATCGGTTGGTAGCAGTAGTCGGAACCTTCTCTTACGACGATGCCGTTTACCAGCGAGTGCGTTCGGGCGAGTTGAGGCAAGTGGGCTATGGTTGGCATAGCCCGCCGCAGTTGGATGCGCTCGTGCGGGCGCAGCCAGGAGCCTTTCTGATGGCATTGGGAGACATTGCGCATGCCGATTCTCTCCCACGTATTGCGGCTTTGAATATACCCGTTGTTCCGATGTTCATGGACGCAGAAACCACGTACCTAGGGCGAGTGGAGTACCTCCGTTTGGTTGGGCTCTTGGTGGGAAAACTGACGGAAGCGGATGCTTATTTGGCGCAGGTGGAGGCGGAGGTCGCTCGGCTCAAAGTTGTTGCCTCAGTGCAGCCAAGACAGCGCTTGTTGTGGGCTTGGTTTAATGGAGGGGACAAATGGGCGGTGACTGTGCGCAATGCGGATGCTCAGCTGTTACGTGATGCCAACGTCGAACTCGTTATGGGTGAGGCTGATGATCCCCGCCAAGACGTATTTTCTTGGGTATCCACGGAGCAACTGTTGCGCAAAGCCGCCGATGTTGACGTGTGGATTTTTAGGGATTCCCACTCCACGCCCTTCAGTGACTTCGGTTTGTTGCGACACTTTAAAGCCTGGCGGGAAGGACGAACGTACGCTGCTGATCAGCAGAAAAAAGCCGAACGAAATGCCTATGAGTTTTACGAAATCGGCGCTATCCGGCCCGACTACCTTCTCGGAGATATCATCAAGGCAGTTCATCCCCAAATCCGTCCAGAGCCTTTCCGTTACCTGAGACGTGAAAGCCAGCCCGCACAACCATGACGTCGATAACTTCATTTCGAGGCCTCGCAGGGATCATTTCTCTCAGCGCATTGGTACTTATACTCGTCGTCGCGTCACTGAGCATTGGCCAAGTTAGGGTGCCAGCGGCAGACTTGGGAAAGGCTCTCTTTTCTGAGTCGGGTGACCCGGTGGATCGACAAATCATCACCCAGATTCGCTTGCCACGCATCGCCACGGCTCTTCTGGCCGGCGCGGCTTTGGGGATGGCAGGCGTACTCATGCAGGCGCTGTTTCGTAATCCTATGGCCGACCCATGGTCTTTAGGGCTCACTGCGGGGGGGCAGCTCGGAGTGGCTTGTGCTGTGGCCGGCGCGGCATTGTCCGGTCCGTCGGCCTTGTCGTTTTTCAGCGCGTTTCAAGGTCTGAGCCTTACTTTGGCGGCGGCGCTCGGAGTGACGGCTGCGGCTCTGACCATGCTAGTGTTGGGTCGACGGTTAAGCACGGTCTCCCTTCTGGTCGTCGGCCTCATGACGTGGTTCACGTCNNATCCTGTCGGCCAAACCGCTGAGCTCTTTGCTTCTAGGCGAAACCTATGCGCGCTCCCTTGGGGTTGATCTAAGTCGGGTTCGTAGGGTGACCCTTGCCGCCACGGTGCTCTTGGTGGCACCTATCACGGCCTATTGTGGACCAGTGACGTTTATCGGCTTGATAGTGCCGCATTTTGCTCGAGCGATTTCTGGGAGCGCGCGTGTGGCGACGCTCTTGCCGTTGGCAACCTTGGCGGGTGC
>DKKJ01000294.1:0-1197 GCA_002455175.1 Opitutaceae bacterium UBA6669 | reverse complement strand
TCTGCCCTGGCCGCAGCACTTCCTTCATCTCAATGCCGTGCTCGCCGTCGTGGGTGCGCCGATTGTGGTCATCCTGATCGTTTTTTCCCCTGCTATGCGAGGATCCCGTTGATGCTCGAGACTAAAAATCTTTTAGTCGGTTATTCCGGCAGTCGCGGAGCGGTGATCGCTCCCTTTTCTCTACAAGCTTCCGCTGGTGAGTTTGTCTGTATTCTCGGACGCAACGNNCCCACTTTGTTGCGCACGCTTGCAGGACTCCAATTGCCGCTCTCCGGGCGGGTTGAGCTGAACGGTCAAGAAATCCAGCGAATGTCTGCCGAGGTGCGCGCTCAGCACTTGGCCGTGGTGCTCACGGAGCGAGCTGCCAGTCCTGGGTTGACGACAGACGATGTGGTGAGATTGGGGCGGCAGCCCTTCACGAGTTGGATGGGCCGATTGACGGCTAATGACCATGCTCGCGTGGCCGACGCTTTCGCGCGCTCTGGCGCAGTGGATTTCCGTGGACGCCTCTTTGATGATCTCAGCGATGGCGAGCGTCAGCGTGTGATGATTGCGCGTGCCATTGCACAGGATACCCGAGTGCTCTTGTTGGATGAGATCACGGCGTTCTTGGATCTTCCGGGTCGCGTTGAGGTGATGACTCTCCTTCGCAGTCACGCACGCCATTCGGGTGTCATCGTGATCCTATCGAGTCACGACCTAGATTTGTCCCTGCAACTTGCAGACACGATTTGGCTTCTCGACGGACAGGGGAGAATCGTCACCGGAAAACCTGAAGCACTCATTCAAAGCGGGGCAATCGGGCAGGCATTCGATACTCCGGATGTGGTGTTTTCGTCATTACGCGCGCGTTTCGAGCTCCGCGGCACTTTGGGTAAACCCAGTTCGTCGTCTCCCTAAAAAACGTACTGTGAGTGGATCGAGTCTTCGGCGGCAACTGTCCGTGGTGAGTGGGTGCGGTTTGAGAGCAATCGTATCGAGTAATTCGGGCGCAAAAAAAGCGAGGCGGTGAGGCCTCGCTGAGTGTGACGCGTTTGACGCGCTCGATTAGTAGCGATTGCGTGCGTTGAACGGGCGACGATTGGGTCCGAAGTTGCGACCACCACCGCCGGCCATTTCTTCCTTTGGCTTGGCTTCGTTGACCGTCAGTGCCCGGCCGCCGAGTTCGGCACCGTTCATCTTTTCGACCGCTAATTG
>DKKJ01000159.1 GCA_002455175.1 Opitutaceae bacterium UBA6669 | reverse complement strand
AGCTCATGGCGTCGTCGGGAGTGGATGCTCTTTGGATTTGTTTGGAGCACAAAAAAATTTCCCCGGAGGCGCTCTATTCCATGATCCAAGCGTGTCGTTTGGGTGGCGCGGAGGCGATTGTGCGCGTGAAGCCGGCTAACTACACGGATCTATTGCCCCTGCTGGAATCGGGGGCGCGTGGGATCATGCTGCCACGCGTGCGACACCCCGACGAGGTTCGCCAAGTGGTCGATGCGATCAAATTTTATCCGGAAGGACGGCGCGGGTATGACGGTATCCACGTGGAAGCAGATTTTGGTCGGTTGTCTCCCCACGACTATTTCGCCGAAGCCAACGGCAATTCACTTCTCGTCATCCAGATCGAAGAACCTGAAGTCATTCCCTACATTGACGAGATCGCTGCGATTCCCGGTGTCGACATTCTTTTTGTAGGTCCAGGGGATCTCTCATTAGGGCTGGGTAAATTCGGAAAAACAGAAGACCCTGAAATTGTCTCTGTCATCGACCGAGTGGCAACTGCTTGTGCTCGGGAAGGGAAGGTGGCGGCTATTCCCTGTGCTCCGGATCAAGTCCAGGCGTATCAGAAACGTGGTTATCGATTCTTGAATATCTTCAGCGACTACCGAGGCGTCGTCAACGGACTCAAACTGGCCCTACAGACGGCGCGGACATAAAAAAGTAAACGAGGAGCAATCTTATGAAGACATGTTATTTGATTTTTTTCCTAGCGATCGGATTTCATTTCGCTGCCGCGGCTCAACCTCAAGAGCGTGCGCCGGTCTATCGGAATGAACGTGTCCTGGTCGCCTCTGACGCGAAAAATGCCCAAAACTACCTGGCATTTCCCGATGTACTTGACTTGGGCGACGAGGTTTTAGTCGCCTTCAAGCGGGGGCAGCGACATGCGGATGACGTCGGTGCGGTGATCGACAGCATCCGGATCGATAAACGACAGGATCGTGTGATGTCTTCGCAGATTCTCGCCCAAGTGGACAACCGAATCATGCAGATGGGAGATTGGGTGCGCTATCCCAACGGCGACATCGGCCTGTATGTTGATGTGCAGACCATTGACGGCGGTCGTAATCGTACCGGGATGGTCGGAACTCGGTCCACCGACGGAGGCAGGACCTTCCCCAAGGTGGAGAAGGTAGGGCTGATTGAAGGCGTGGAATATGGCTACCCCTTTGAGTTCATCGTAGAAGGAACGACGACTTGGATGTTGGNNGCGGGACAGGTCTCTGTCCTCCGCTCGGACGATAGCGGGAGAAATTGGAGCTTGGTGCGCAACCTTTCCCGCGAATTTGGTGACCTCCCGATTAACGAGAGTAGTTTTGTCCGCTACGCAGATGGATTTCTGGTCATCACACGTGGCTACGACAATCGCGCCCGCTTCCATTCTACCGATAACGATTTTCGGGTTCGGCAGCAGCTCGATTTGACGGAAACGTATGGCTTCATTGAAAGTTATGTGGGGAGACCGCGTTTGTTCATGCGCGACGGAGCCTTTTACCTGATCGGACGTAACTGGACCCAGCGGACCTNNTATGTTTGTTTCGCCTGGACCCTCAGACCCTGGCGGTCGCGTCTTACTCCATACTTGATAACGCTAATGGGGCTAACGTGACAGACGCTTATTATCCTGTTCCGTATTTTATTCAGAAAGAGGGGAAAACTTACTTCCGGGTCGTCGACTACAAGGGATTGGATCGTCGTCCACCGCAGATCGTGGAGTTCGAGTACCTATGGGATGAAGTACGCTAGTACGCTGTTTGAGCCTCANNCATGGCGGGCGTTTGCTGCGCACTCGCCGCAGCCCGCCAAGGGACCAAGGTGATTCTTTGTCAGGATCGTCCGGTGTTGGGGGGTAATGCGTCGTCGGAAGTCCGGATGCACGTCGTGGGAGCTACGGGTCTGAAAGGGGGCGTCGCGCTGGAAACCGAACTCCGGGAAGGGGGATTGGTAGAGGAAATTCGTCTCGATCTGGCGGTTCACAACCCACAGCGCTCACCGGCGATGTTAGACCTGCTGCTTTTCGATAAGTGTAAGCGGGAAGCTAACCTCACTCTGCTCCTAAACACGGTCGTGGATGGCGCCGAGGTGTAAGACGGCAGACTCAAAGCGGTCTTGGCGACACGAGCTTCGACGGAAGAGCGGTTTCGCATCGCGGCGACCACGTTCGTGGATTGCACGGGTGACGGACGATTGGGGGTTGAGGCGGGAGCACCGTTTCGCATGGGGCGGGAAGGACAGGCTGAATTCTCTGAGACACTGGCACCCGAAGCGGCGGATAAGAAGACCCTAGGTTCCACACTCTTATTTCAAGCGCGGCGACACGCTCGTGCCATGCCCTTTGTCGCTCCGCCGTGGGTACGCACCTTTTCCGAGAAAGACTTTGTTCTTCGTCCGTTCGCGCGAGCAGGATCCGATTTGGGGCTCGAATACGGCTATTGGTGGGCGGAATGGGGTGGTTGTCTGGATACGATCAAAGATAATGAACGTATTCGTGATGAGCTTCTCGCGATTACGCTGGGCGTCTGGAACTACATCAAGAATCACTCCGGCTTGGATGTGCAACATTGGGCTCTGGAATGGGTGGGGTTCCTCCCGGGAAAGCGAGAAAGCCGACGTTTTGTGGGGCGTCATATCCTGACGGAGTCGGACCTCTTTGAGTCCCGACCGTTTTCTGATGCCATCGCTTTTGGTGGGTGGCCTATCGACACCCATCCGCCGGAGGGAGTCGATGCCCCTCATCTTCCTCCCGGTGAGCAGCACCACTTGCCTTACCTCTACGACATTCCGTTGAGGAGCTGCTTGGCGAGCAGTCTGGAAAATTTGCTGTTTGCCGGGAGAAACATCTCAGCGACGCATATCGCGTTCGCGTCGACGCGAGTGATGGCGACGTGTGCGGCGGTGGGACAGGGTGTAGGGACGGCTGCGGCGTTGGCTTTGCGCGAACGTAAATCCCTTGGATCGGTCTTTTCAGACCCGGTTTTCTTGGATCGCATCCAGCAGCAGTTGCTGAGAGACGACTGTTATTTGGTCGGGATTAGAAATCACGATCCGAGAGACTTAGTGCGGTCTGCAGTAGCGATTACCGCTTCAAGCGCGCAGACCGGTTCCGATGCAGAGCAAATTCGTAGTGGGCAGACTCGGGCGATTCACGGTAAACCTCCACTCGGCACCGTGGAGCGTGGTCATAATCTCTGGGAGGATGAACTGAAGGCGTCTTCTCGGCAATCCGGCCCAGTTAAAGCAGAGACTTCGCCGACTGAACACCCGCCCGCAGCGGCTGTGACGTGTGCGCCTCCCGATCGAGCGTATATCGGAACACACCGATGGATGAGCGATCCTGCGTCCGGGTTGCCCGCTTGGATCGAGATACGTTGGAGCCAGCCGGTGACGCTGGAGGAAGTGATTTTAGTTTTTGACACCGGCATGCATCGCCATCTCACGCTCTCACAGGCTGACGGCTACACGGCCACGATGAAATGGGGACAGGCGCAACCGGAGACCGTGCGCAGTTATACTGTGGAAGGACACACAGCCGGCGGTTGGCAACGTTTGGTGTCAGAGGAAAACAACTACCAACGGCGGCGTAGTCACCCGCTTCCTTCGCGACCCTCGGTACACGCGGTGCGAATCACGGTCACTGCCACCCATGGGATCGATCACGCGCGTCTTTTTGAAGTGCGTGCCTATGGTCTGTCCGAGGGGCTCCGCTAACCTGATGTCGGAGGTCCTTTTTTGCCCTTCCCAAGTCGTGCTGCTCCATGTCCAGCCAATCTGATCGCGTACCCATTTTAAGACAGGCGCGGTGGCGTTTGGTCCTTTTCCTCGGCGTCGCTGCGGCGTTGAATTATGCTGACCGCGCAGCGATGTCGTCGGTTCTTCCCGCGGTACGGGAGGACCTTGGACTCTCCGATGTAGCGCTAGGTATGCTCGGATCCTTTTTTCTTTGGAGTTACGCCCTGTGCTCTCCCTTTGCGGGAAGTTTAGGGGATCACTATTCACGCACTCGGATCGTTATTATCAGTTTGGTGGCGTGGAGTGCGGTGACGGCGTTGATGGGTGCCGCGACGGGATTTCCTATGTTGCTGGGGTTGCGGGTGGGCTTGGGTGTGACGGAAAGCTTGTTCCTGCCGGCGGCGTTTGCACTCATTGCCCAAGCTCATGATCTGCGCACGCGTGGTCGTGCCATGAGCATGATTTCAATTGGAATTAATGGCGGGATGGTCCTTGGGGGAGCCACTGCCGGTTTCTTGGCGGAGCATTATGGTTGGAGGACGGGGTTCTGGGTATTCGGAATCGCGGGGCTCATCTTGGCGCTGGCTGGCCCATCGTTCCTTCCAGCGAGTTCTCCGCAGGCGACGCCGGCTGGAAATACGGCGAAGCGACCTTCGTTTGGAGAAGCGGTGCGGTATCTGGCGCGTGTGCGTACGTATTATGCTCTGCTGGTAGAGTCCACGCTCTCAGGGATGGGAATGTGGATCTTCTTCGCTTGGTTGCCGCTGTACTTTCGAGACACGTTCAACCTATCGCTTGCCGCGGCGGGATTTGCGGGTACGTTCATGCTTCAGGTAAGTGTGGTCTTAGGCGTGATCGTCGGCGGCTGGGTATCTGATCGGGCGGCGGCGCGCGCTCCACATCGGCGCATGCTCGCGTATGGGACGTGCTATCTGCTGTGCGCACCCTTTCTCCTGCTCTTTCTCACCCAGCCCGGCTTTGGCGTCGTCGTTGTGGCGATCTCGTGCTTCTCTTTTCTCCGCGGTGTTGGACAAGCGAACGATAATCCGACGTTGTGTGAAGTGGTGCCCGCCCAGTTTCGCTCCACCGCGATCGGCATCATGAATGCTTGCGCGACTGGGGTGGGCGGATGTGGGGTCTTTATCGCGGGGTATCTGAAAGCGGGCTTCGGTCTAAATGCTATTTTTGCCTGTATTTCGGGTGCGTTTGTTTTGGCGGGGGTCGTCTTGCTTTTGGCGTACCGCTGGTTCGTCCTTTCAGATATCTTGAGTGCCCGTGCGGCTGAGACCTCCGACAGTAACAACGTGGGTTGAAATCAGGTGATCCAGGAGGGCGGTAGGTTCTGGCGAAAGCGGGCCACGGCTTCATCGTCCGAGTAGGCGTAGGGCGGGAGCAGTCGCAGCGGAAAATCAGGAAACTGATGCTTGGCGTAGATTTTATCGTAGACCCCGTCCATGTGAGTCTGAGCTGGGTCAATCGCTTGTTTGATCGCCCGATGGACAAGCCGGCACTCGGCTAACAGACGACCGAGGCTCTCGCCGCGGGCGTTAAAAAAAGCGTGGGCCTTCTGGGGGTTGCAAGCGGTGATAGCGGAAAGTAGCCCGCACTCATAACGATCACGGAGAGCGCCATAGCCGAATTCGGTGAAGAAGCATTGNNAAGATATCCTCGAAAGCGGTGAGATTTTCTCCGCCCATTTTGATAGCCACCAAGTTGGGGTGCTTCCTGCTCAGTCGTGCGTAGTCATCTCCGGTAAGAAGACGTTTAGTCCTAAGGGGGTTGTAGTGAAGAAAGCGGCACTCGGGAAACCGACCGCAAGTCTCGGCGAAAAACGTATCCACCTCGCCATCCGTGAGCGCGCCCCAGGAGGGTAGAGAAAGTTGGAAATCGAAAATTCCGAGATCCCGCGCTTTTTCAATGCGTTCGATCATCGTAGGTAGCGACAGCGAAATCACCCCCACCATCGGATAGGTATCTCGGGGCATGAGGCTTCTAAATCGCTGGGTGATCTCCAGGAATTGTGTGTCTGTGACGGCATAGCCTTCACCAGCCGTCCCGAAGAGATAGAGGTGAGGAGAGAGCTCGATAATCAGGCTCTGAACCACCCGATCGAAGAGAGGTGTATCGAGGCAATATGAGGAGTCCCAAGGAACAGGCGCGGTGGCGAGGATGGTGCTCGGATAGCGTTTACTTGTGATCATTAAAAAGAAATTTGTTGCGTAACAAAATTGGATTTTCTGTAATACTGAGAGAGATCACCTCCTATCGAAAATGCCAACTGCCAAGTCTGTTGTTACGTCGACTCTTCATACGCTGACTCCCGGAACGGGATCGGCTGGTCTGGAGAGCGGCCTACGCAAATTGGCGGCCCAACGAAAGTGGGATATCAATCTTCCCCTGCCGACGACGCGCGAATTAGGTGATTACTACTCGATTTCCAACGCGAGTGCTTGCCGTCTTTTAAAGCGGCTCGATGCGGAAAAAGTGATTTGGCGTCGGGAGAATGGACGGTACTACCTAGCGGAAAGTCAGCGCATCTTTGATCGCCCGAAGCCGTATGCGTGTCTCCTGCGCAAACTGCAAAACTGGAGCCGCATTTACCAAGGGGTGATGAGCGGCTTTAGCGAAGCCTTTGGACGAAATCGGGCCGCGATGCTGTTCGTGCATAATGAGAACCTCGTGCGCCACGCGGATACTGCCCATCCCCCGGTTCATGCGGGGGCTGAAGCACAGCGCGAGGCGTTGGCGGAATTTTTCCGAGATCACGACGATCATTTCGGGGGAATTCTTTTGGATGACGTCTGGCTCGACGAGGTGNNCGTCTGGAGAATGCCGTGATTGTTTGCCGACCGACAAAATTGCCCGGCTTGGCGAGCGTCTCCGTGGATTTTGATTCCAGCGCCGTACTGGCCATCGGACACCTGTTCGCGCGTGGGTACGAGGAGATTTGGTTGGCCGTCCCATTTACGCACGCAGCTCCGGTGGATCTAATGTGTCAGGCGGCGCGTCGTGCAGCAGCGACGCTGGGAAAGCCGATCGATCCCAAGAATATTTGTTTTGTCACTACGCCCGAGGAAAGGTCGGCGTTTCTCCAGCGTTTGAAAGAGTCCAAAAAACGAGTGGGTGTCTTTTGTGTGGAGGATAATGTCGCTTTGATCCTCTGGCGGATGCTCCGCGAAAGTGGCATCACCTCTCCGGAACGTGTCGGTATCCTCTCTGGCATGGGCACGGACATTGTCACGGAGCGACAGATCACCACTCTGCAAATCGATTACGCGCGCATCGGCCGCGAAGCAGGAGAGATTTTGGCCGAAGGACTGCATCGTACGACGACCCTCCCGGCAGCGCTGGTCTTAGGTGAGACTACCTGAGCTTTGGCTTTCGGGGACGTGACTACGCGTTCCAGAGTGAGTGCGGGTAGACTCCTTTTTCGATCAGGTGGCGCAAGGAAGCGGCGACGTGAGGATGGTCCTCGCGATAGGTGACACCAAACCAGTCTGACTCTGTCGGCAGTACTCGGACGGACGTTTCTTGTGCTTCGATTTGCGCTGCAACCGCTGCGGGAAGGTAGAACTCAGATTTCAATTCTGTGCCGCGCGCTTGAAGAAAGCGGATGAGGTGCCGCTCAAGATAGGGAAGCTGGGCGGGAGTGAAGCCCCAGCAGTTCATGGAGACAATTTCCTCCCCCGAGNNCGAGGTACGCTCAATCGCGGGACATTCCTCCACCGTTTCAAGAAGCCCGGATGAGCTCACGCGGCAGATTCCTCGTGAGACCGTACCGAATTCGGATAATGTTTTCGCCAGTCGAAAACCGACCATACACGCCTCATCGGCCTTCGAGTCCACCCGCGAAAGGAATTGTCCCAGTTGTCGGAAGGAGTCGACGCCGTAAAAGTCGTCCGCGTTGATGACCGCGAACGGTTGATTGAGCGCGGAGGTGGCGCACCAGACGGCATGACCCGTGCCCCAAGGCTTCGTACGTCCTTCGGGAGGGCGGAAGTCTCCGGGCAGGTTTTCCGTCTCTTGAAAGACGTAGCGGACGGACGCTTTGGATTCGAACCGGCGTCCCACCTGGTCGCGAAAGAGAGCTTCGATGTCGCGACGAATGATAAAGACCAAATCGGTGAACCCATTGCGGAGGGCATCGAAAACAGAGTAGTCCAGGACCACCTCGCCGGAGGGACCGACGGGGTCAATCTGTTTTAAGCCGCCATAGCGGCTGCCCATGCCAGCGGCGAGAACAACGAGTGCAGGAGAGGCCATTCCTGCATCCCTTGGCTCGACAGCGCGTAGGCGTCAATCCGGATTGAGCCTCCGTCTAGAGATGAAATCGGTGTTACAATTTCTCCTGGGTAAGAGAGGTGGCGATGTAACAAAATAGTCATGACAGCCGACCATGCTGGTTCGGACTGACGACGTACGTTAGTTTACCGTCAGGGGNNGGCGATCAATCGCGCGCGCACGAGGGCATCACTGCGGGTATCTTTGTACTCAACGACGAGAGTGTTCATAGGACACCGTTTGACCGGAGACTCCACAGGCGGTGCGATGCGCCGATTTCAAATCTGCTCAAGCGCGATACGAACCTGAAACTTCCCGATGACTGATCCGGGGAGAACCCTCGATTTCTTCCTAAGTGGAGCGAGGGGGCTACTGTAATGACCTCTCTGATCTCGGTCTCTGACGCAGGATTCGCCTTGGTCGTAGCCCTATCTGGCAGAGGAAACCTCCCCTTAGTCGGGCGCTTGTAGCTCAGTTGGGTAGGGCACATGCCCTTCTAAGTGTGGATACAGGTTTTACGACTATTCACTTATCCTTCAAGATGCTGCGTTACAGGGAGCTGAAGTAATAAAAGTTTAAGGAGATTTCGCATTTTTTAGCGTAATTCATTACAAATTTCCCTCAAACCGTGAATGGAAACGCCCGTGATCGCGCCACTCAAGAACCCCATGGAACGCCGCTTTTGAGGTGTCGACGCAACTGGCTTGATCTTTCTGTTGATCTGCGGAGACTTACTTGAGCATTGCACGTTGCTCTTTTACGAGGAGCCTTGTAAAAATAATTACCCAAATACCTTACATGAATGAATCTAGATAGATTTTACTCCTTCTCTCGATCCAGTGGAAATCCGACAAAAGCCCAACTGAGTTTAGGCTAATAACACTGTTCGGCAAAGAGAATGAAGAAGCCAATTCCTCCTCGCAGCGTTGTCGCGCTAAAGAAGCTTTGGCCGCACGCCCGTAAAAAGGGACACGAAATCGGACAAAAAAGAAGGATCGGATATTACAGCCGTCAAGACGGGCTCGACTGTATATGGCTAGTCGACGACAAGGGAGACTACGGATGGACAGCGGATCACAAATGGCTTTACGAGCATTTTGAGGTACTCAAATTTTCAGATGAGACAGATCTATTTGGCGTAAATCGGCCACGAATCGGGGCGTTTCCCGTATGCAAAAAGAAAGAGCCGAACCAGTCAGTGCAGCGAACGGGCCCGAGCGCCCGTCGCTGACCTCAAACGTTCGGCGGAGGGTATGCGATGACTGTGTCGCCAGTTCTTCATTACGAGAAAGCGTTACGGTGAGCGACGCTAAGCGAGAACGGCGATTGATCCTTGGCTGTAGTTCAAAAGCGTTTTCCACCCGAAGCAGTGCCCAGTCTCGAAACGCAAGGCGAGATTTGCCACTCGTAGGGAATCGACCACCCATCTATTTTGATGATCGTGACTATGCTCCCAAATCCAAAAGTCCCTCCACCGCCGCCATCGTCTCCATCCACGGAGCCGAACCAGTCAGTACAGCGAACGGGCCCGAGCGCCCGTCGCTGACTTCAAACGTTCGGCAAAACAAAGGAGCTGTTCCAATGGACTTAGCAG
>DKKJ01000436.1 GCA_002455175.1 Opitutaceae bacterium UBA6669 | reverse complement strand
GCCGCTCTCGAGCAGTGGCCTGTCCGCGGAGTGCCGCCTAATCCCGTTGCCTGGATTATGACCACGGCGCGTCACAAAGCCATTGATCAAATTCGACGACGCGTCCTCGCGGAAAGTAAACGCGACCACATGATTTCCTTTCTCACACCCGACGAGTCGGCGCCCGTTCCGATGGATACGCTGAGGTTGATCTTCACGTGTTGTCATCCCGCACTGGCCCTCGAAACCCAGGTCGCTCTCACGCTTCGGACGGTGGGTGGCCTGACCACAGAGGAGATTGCGCGCGCATTTTGCGCGCCCGTGACCACCGTGGCGCAACGCTTGGTGCGCGCGAAGACCAAGATTCGAGATGCAGGAATTCCTTACATTGTGCCCGATGAGGAGAAGCGGGTGGAACGCCTGCCGGCGGTGCTGGCCGTCATTTATCTCATTTTCAACGAAGGGTATTCCTCCAGCGGCGGGGATTATGTCGTCCGGGCTGACTTGTGTGGCGAGGCGCTCCGCCTGGCGCGACAGTTGATGGAGCTTCTGCCTGAGGAGTCAGAGGTCAAAGGTTTGCTCGGACTTATGCTCCTTACCGATGCTCGACGCGATACACGTGAGGATAGCCACGGCGACTTAGTGCTTCTGGAAGATCAGGATCGTTCCCGCTGGGATCGTTTGAAGATCAAGGAGGGTGTGTCGCTGGTAGAAGCGTCCCTGCAAGGAAGTCGTCCGGGGAGCTATGGAGTGCAAGGGGCAATTGCCGCGCTCCATGCGCAGGCTCCGTCAATGCGAGAAACCGATTGGAAGCAGATCGTAGCGCTCTATGGAGTGCTCGAAGCCATTCACCCTTCTCCCGTGATCGCTCTGAATCGCGCTGTGGCGGTGGCGATGGCTTACGGGCCCGAGAAAGGGCTAGAGCTACTCGAGGGAGTGTTGCTCCCCGGTTACCACCTTCTGCCCGCTACACGGGCCGATCTTCTCAGACGACTGAATAAGCGGACAGAAGCGGGAGAGGCGTATCGAGAAGCCCTGAATTTGGTCAAACAACCCGCCGAACGTCGGTTTTTGGAGCGCCGACTGAGGGAAGTCACGGTAGCGTAGTTAATTGTCCGCTACGAAGCTAAAGACATGCTGAGAATAGCGGCTCGCTCCGCCTCCATGTGGGAGGCAGAGCGAGGAGAACCCGCGTGCATCGCACCGGCTCAGGACTTAACGCAGTCATAATAGCCGAGAGTCCGAAGCACGACGTTGTTACCTCAGTTCATTTCGTAAACTTCAGCGATGGCTACACCCGAGGCACCTGCTGGGCCATGTACCACCACTGTGTAGGCGCCAGGAGTGAGAGTGAGCAAAAGTGAGGACTCTTTCGGTGAGCCTGGAGCCAATGCTGACTGAGCGATCTCAGCCGCGCGAGGTGAGGTTTGCCAGTCATCATTTTGCGCCAGGAGGGTGGACCCGCGATAGACGGCAATCCACGTATCGGAGAGAGGTTGAGCGATTCCAAAAGCGGAGAGGGAGGGGCCGCGGGAGTTAACCAAGACGTTCACCGGATTGGGTCCGGAGATCACGAACCCTGTTATGAGCACGCCCTCGCCCGGTGACACCCAACCACGCGCCGAGGTATTGATGATGCCTTGGGGCGCTTCTTTGGGGACTAATGCGAGGTCGATCACGCCGGTTGGTAGAGTGGAGACGAGGGTCGCTGCGCCGGTGCTAAGATTGACCTGATAAAGCCCGGTTTGGCCGCCGACGACAAACGATCCGTAGGCCATGCTGGGAGAGAAGATATCGAACCCGCTTAGAGCGGAAACGTTCACGCCGAGCGGTCCGACTGTACGCAACACGCCGTCGTTGGGAGGATTTTGAATGAGAAGGACGTCTCGCTCGTAGTCAATGTTGTAGAGAGCGGTAGAGGTGGCGATTTGTCCTCCTACGCTGTTGGTGTAACCGGCGCCAGCGACCGCAGGAGGTGCGCCTGCGCCTGCGTCGTTCGCTGCATAGGCGAGAGTTCCGTCACGGGTCACCGCGCCTGTGTCCACGTTGATCCGGAAGTTAAGGCCGGTGTCCGAAATTACCCGCAAGCGATCAGGCACCGGGTTGAAATCGACTCCAAAGGCGGTTCCCGCTAATGGCATATCCAGGACCGAAAGCAAGGTGGCTGCACCCGTGGAGGGATTCAAGGTCACCAACCGGTTGGCGGTGGTCAGACCGACGAGCGTGCGGTTGACAGGGCGATAATCGATTCCGACCAGCGTTTCTCCGGAATTCAGTCCCGTTATAGTCACGGGAGTGCTAGTGGGCACGGTACCCGCCGAGAAGGGGAGAAGTGAGGAGCCATTGACCAAAACTACCCCTTGTTGTGCGAAAGCGGCGGCCGACAAAAGGCAGCTCGCGAGGCAGAAACCAGTGAAAGGACGGTACCAGCGAAGGAAGGACATGGTGAACGAGTTGAAGGTTTCGACAGACCTAGGCGTGGGTGAAACGTTCGGGCGTTTCGTTTGGATGCATCGAATATCGCTGGCTTAGTGATTACAGCTAACGTGACGTTGCTAGGATATATAAAATGTTGATTACAATATGTTTAATAAATCAGGATATCGTGATTACAAAATCGCACTTGGATTGGAGCTCTTGATGTAAGCTTAGCCCGATCATGGAAGCGATGTCCCCGATTCTTGGGTTCCTGGCCGCATTCGTTCTGAGGAAAATTTCTCGTTACGCCTCCATCACAACGAAGATGATGGCTGGCCGCTTCTCACGCTTCATTCCGGGATTGTTCACGTAGGTTTCCGAATAAACCGAAGCTCTCGGTACGACACGAAAGAGGGATATTTGCGGACGTGTGGTTGGGACGAAACTTTGTTTGAATCCTATGGCCGTTGAGTTTTCCCCTCTCTTCTGCGCGACCCTTCAACACTTCCTTACCCGAAGTTTATCGAAGGGGTTGCGCGACAAGATCTCTCCTGCAGTTCCTCCTCCATTGAGTCTTCAATCTTGTTCGCGAATCGTTCCCGCAATCGCCTCAGCGGACTACCCATGAAACCTTCTCTCTTTTCACGACGGCGTTTCGTGAGTGCATGCTTAGCGGTAGGTGCAACGCATGTCGTGAGCGGTGCGGCCTCTAGGGCTGTGCGGGAACAAGGCGGCGTCGTTGAGCCCTCGATGCGCTATGTGCGCGGAGAGCCGTTCCCAAACTGGCAGGCCCAACTCCGGCAGCGACTGGAGTCCATTCTTGTTTTACCCGATGAACACGGACCGTTGAATGCTCGTAGCGAGCGCGTGCGGGAGACCGATTCCTTTGTTCAAGACCGTATCCAATTCGACGCGGAGAAAGGCGAACGCGTGCCAGGCTACCTGTTGAGGCCAAAGCGCCGGAATGGGCCTCTTCCCGTGATGATCTGTCTCCAGGGCCATTCTCCGGGCATGCACATTTCGCTGGGCGAAGCGAGAAACTCGAGCGAACGAAAGTCGATTGAAGGCGGGCGCGATTTAGCTCGGCAGGCAGTCAATCAAGGCTGGGCTGCACTCGTCATCNNCAACCTGTAACGACATCGCTCTGCGTGCGCTCCATGGCGGGCGCCCGCTGACCGGTCAGCGGGTTTACGATGTACGCCGTGCCATCGATTTCATTGGCACACAGCCCGATCTCGACTCGAGCCGAATTGGCTGCATGGGCAACTCCACAGGCGGGACGGTCACTTTTTACGCTGCCTGCGTCGACACCCGGATTGCTCTGGCCGTGGTCTCGTGTTCCTTCTGCACCTTTGCGGACTCGTGGTTGAGTCTGCCTCATTGTGCTTGTGGATACTTGCCGGGAATAGGTCCCGTCGCAGATATGCCGGACTTGGCGGGCTTGATTGCCCCGCGCAAACTGTTGATCGTGGCTGGACAGAACGATCATCTCGCTCGCATCGAAGGAGTCAGAAAAGGCTTTGCTCAGGTACAGGCGCTCTACTCTGAGATGAACGCGGCGGGGTTTGCTCGACTAGTCGTGGGGGGCGGCGGGCATGAGTTTTATCCAAATCTAGCCTGGCCCGTGGTTAAGGCGTGGATGGAGTAACCCTCACTGGTGTGTGTGGTTGCCGAGGTAGCCGGTTCGACTTCATGGCGAAGCGGATGCTAAGTTAGGATTTTTTTGGAAGAAACCCGTGACTCTGTCCGGATGAAGCCTGGCGATTTGTTGAAGGAGTGACGTCTGAAATTAACTCACTCCTTAAAATCCTCTCATATGGAAACGAATTCTTCTGCTACGACTATATCCACCGAGGGCTGCGGACAAGCTGCCGCTCCGCAAAAAGAGCATGCCTGGCTGCAAAAACTGGTCGGCCAGTGGACTACTCAGGCCGAGTGCATGGGACCGGATGGACAAATGATGAAAGACCAGCCGCGCGGGACCGAGGTCGTCAAACCGCTCGGTGATCTTTGGGTCATTGGTGAAGGAGAAGGCTTCATGCCCGGAGGCGGCGCGTTCTCTATGCGGATCACTTTGGGTTTTGACCCTTTGCGTAATCGTTTTTTGGGTACGTGGATTGGATCGATGATGGCGTCTCTTTGGGTGTACGAAGGTGAGCTCGATTCCTCCGAAAAGATTCTAACGTTGAATGCGGAAGGCCCGAGTTTTGCTGACCCCACAAAAACGACGAAGTATCAGGACATCATCGAGCTCAAGAGCGACCGCGAGCGCACGTTGACCAGCCGTTGCCTAGGGGATGATGGAACGTGGACGCAGTTCATGACGGTGACCTATCGGCGGTCGTAACGTCACTCCCAAGGTATCGGCCGCGTTGCTAGGTCGCAATCGGGTTAGCCACTCGGACAGGATGAACCAGTTGCTGCAGGGCTTTTTCTAGATTGGGATAAAGCCCTGCGCCGACCGCGCCCAGGACTGCCGCTCCGAGACACGCTGGCTCCGAGGAGGTGGAGATGACCTGAGCACCGAAGGTCTCTGCTTTGATCTGTAGGGAAATGGGGCTGCGGGCGCCGCCGCCGGTTGCGGCTAGACGGGCAAAGTGCTTGCCAGGGGCGATTCGTTCCAGGAGGCCTTTCTCCGTCTGAGCGATCTCCCGAAAAAGCCGCCGGAGGTTCTCAGCGTGTGGATCGGGAGTTTCCTTTTGCTCCATTCGGGCGATCAATTCGCTCAGAGGCACGTGAGGCGCATGGAGACGTTGATAGTCTTCAAGGCGTCCGGCACCTGCGGGGTCAAAGGCGAGAGCGTAGTAGGGTTTGCCTTCAGTGTGGGGACCATGGATACAGCCAGGAGCAACAACCAAGGTGTCCGTGAGAATGAGCGCTGCAAGGACAGNNGACAGTCCCGCTCGAGAGGGAGGCTTCGACCTGGACCCCGAGACCGGAGCCGAGAGCGGCAGCATGATGATCGAGAGCCCCTGCGGCCACAGGTGTTCCCGGACGAAGGCCGAAGAAATGAGCCGCTTCTTGCTGGAGTTCGCCTGCGCGCGTGCCGGGGAGGAGGGGAACTGACAGCTGACGATGATCTAGATTGAACTGCTTGAGCGCGTCCTGCCACCAACCGCGGCTTTGCAGGTCGTAAAGCCCAGTCAGGGCAGCGGTGCTGGCATCACCAACGCGGCGGCCGGTGAGAAAAAACGTCAAGTAGTCGCTGACCGTCATTACGGCGGCACAACGACTCCAGGTTTCGGGGAAGGCGCGCGCTAGCCATAGCGATTTCGCGGGCATGCTGTCCGCGCTTCGCCTCCAGAGGCCCGTTCGTCGACGAAATTCTTCGGAGGTGCCGTTTTCATGGAGTTCCGCAGAAAGGGCCTGCGCCCGGCGATCATTCCAGAAGATCAGTGGCGTGAGAGCCTCGCCCTGGTGATCGAGCCAAAGGAACGTGTTCGCCTGCGAGCCGTAGGAAATAGCCGTGATCGATTGCGGCTCACAGGCGGCTTTCTGTAGAGCCTCCGTGACGACTTCGTGCAGATTCTCCAGAAAGCGAGATAAGGGTATTTCGCGGTGATCGGGTGCAGGGACCTCTGCATGGACAGCGACCCGGCCTAGGCCGCGAAGCCGGCCTTTTTCATCGAACACGCCTGCCTTGAGATACGACGTGCCGAGATCGATCCCGAGAAGCATCGTCATGGGGGAGAGTTAAGACAACTCCTCGAGCAACGCCAGGGTCTTCTCCACAAAACGAGGACCGTTGTCTACGGAGAAAATAGCGTTGGTGGCCTCATAGTAGCCCTGAGCAAGAGCTTTCGGCGTGGCGATGTAGCCTTGGAGCTGCCCGTTTGCGAGGGTGACCAGGAACGTGCCGGGAGGCGCTTTGGCTTTCACTGCTAAACCGTACTCGACAAAAAACTCCCCGGGCCAGGCGACAAACCGCCAAGACCCGATCTGAATGATTTGAATTTCAGCCGGAGAACCGGTGCGGATAGCGGCGTCGAGGCGGCCGTCCGCGATCGCGTCGGAAAAGAGTGTGGTTTTTTCTGCGCCAAACACATCGCACTCCGCGGTACGGACCTCCTGACGTGAGGCATGCGTGGCACGCAGGTGCTCGTAGCGCGCGCGTGTTTGGGTCAGCCTGTCCAGAGCTTCACTAGGGTTCGGGAAAACGCGTGCTATCAGGTCCAAGTACACATTCCGACTGCGGAGGTGTTTCGGAGTTTCGTACCGGATCGTTTCAAGAGCAGTGGTGATCGTGTCGGCCAACAATTCGCCTATACGCTGAGCTTCGGCGAAGGTGTTGGCGTGTGTCACGTGACGCGGACTTTGATCGCCAGCGACTCCCAGGAGATAGACAATAGGACAGGTTTCACCTAACACGCCGGAGCGAAGCTTGCGCCGAGTGAAGCCAGGGAAATCTGCGCTGATCAGGGTGGAGTCCTCATGCATCACGGTGGGGTGCATGCCGTACACCATCATGCAACCCAAGGGGCGTTGAGTGGTGGTCGAACGCGCTACGAGCACCGGAACCTCTGGATCACTCTCTGCCGAGGGATCGTGACGATTCGATCCAACGCCTTTGGCCTGGGCGACTACGAGTCCAAGTTCTGCTGGCTGCGCCACCTTCTTGGCCTCGACTGCGGCCAGGATCAGACGTTCGGTCAGCCATGTCAGATAATCTTCATCCACAGGAGGAACCACGGAGTCTCGTGAGTTGCTGAGATTGTTGGTCATGACCGGACCGGAGTGGGTGTGTGTGGCGGAGATCATGATGCCCTCCGTTGGAACTCCAGTGACTTTTGCGATTCGCTCGCGGATTTCGCGGGCGTGATCGCGATCGAAATAGATGAGGTCGTTGGCTAGAAACAACGTTTGCTCGTCTCCCACTCGGAGGTAGAGAGCAGCACATTCCAAGGGGTCGTGGACGCCGGTGCTGTAACGAGACACATGCGGATAGCCGAAAAGAAAAACGCTGCCCTGAGGGGTGATCTCCACCACAGACGCGCCGGCGAGAACCCGCGCAGGTGAGAGGGAGTGCGAGATTGCGGCAGCAGAGGGTGAGCTCATGGAAGCACCCTTACTATGCTGGGTAATGATTGAGTAAATGTTAATATTTGTTCACTAAATGTTTTAATTGACAAAAAATAACATGGGGCATTTTTCTCGCCCGAGATGAAAAAACTGCCCTCTGCCGCCCGCTTAGCTCGAATCCGTGAGCGCTTTGCGAGCGAAGNNGAGATGACCATTCGAAGGGATCTGACCCAGCTTGAAGGCCAGTCTCAGATCCAGCGTACCCATGGTGGCGCGGTTTTGACCGAGCGGATGCTTTTGGAGTTTGATTACCGTGAGCGCAGGCAGGCCAACCGAGAAGCGAAGCAGGCGATTGCGCGCGAGGCACGCAAGCTGGTGAAGCCCGGGCAACGGCTCATTCTTGATAACGGCACCACTACCCTGGAGCTGGCTTGTTTGCTCCGCGATGGAGAAAATCTCACCGTTATCACTCCGAGCTTGGCTGTTGCCTCCGAGCTTTTAGACGCTCCGGACGTCGAGGTCATCCTTCTCGGCGGAG
>DKKJ01000137.1 GCA_002455175.1 Opitutaceae bacterium UBA6669 | reverse complement strand
ATGCATCTGCTTTTTCCCGGATTTTTTGAAGATAAACCGGTTACCAAGGATTCCGTGGAGAAGCTGACCCGTCAGCGCATGGTGGAGATCCATCGCCAGCTCGTATCCGAAATCGAAAAAAGCCTGCGTTTTACTCAGGACTCTTCTCCACAGGGTCATGCGGAGACCCTCGCCATGGGCTTGCTCAATGCCCTGCCCGATCTTCGCCAGAAAGTAAAAACCGATGTGTCAGCCGCTTACGACGGAGATCCTGCCGCACGCAGTGTGGAGGAGATCATCCTCTCCTACCCCTGCGTCTTGGTCATTTCCTTGCAGCGAATCGCTCATGTTCTTTACAAACTGGGAGTTGCGTTGCTCCCACGCATGATCACAGAGTACGCCCATGAACGCACCGGCGCTGACATCCATCTCGGAGCTGAGATCGGAAGCCATTTTTTCATCGATCACTGCACTGGCGTGGTCATCGGTGAAACTGCCCGTATCGGCGATCACGTTAAAATCTATCAGGGAGTCACTTTGGGGGCAAAATCCTTCGTTACGGATGAACGCGGCCTGCCCGTAAAAGGTATCAAGCGCCATCCTAAGCTGGAAAACCACGTGATCGTTTACCCAGGTGCCACCATCCTGGGCGGAGAAACCGTCATCGGCGAGCACTCGATTGTCGGCTCAAATGTCTGGCTCATGCAGTCCATGCCGGCTCACAGCATTGCCTACTACCAAGGCGACCAAGCATCCATCATCCGCCCCCGCAAAGCGCGAGAGCCGATCGTGGAGGATTACAGCGACTGGGTGATCTAGTTGGGATCACCTGTCACGCCTGAACCCTCTTTGCCTTAGTAGCGCCGGTCGCGGTCTGCCAGCGATCTCGCCAGACGAGCGGCCAGAAAGGGCCCTCGGTAAATCATTGCAGAGTAAATCTGCACTAAACTGGCGCCAGCATCGAGTTTCTCTGAGGCGCTCGTCTCATCGGAAATACCACCCACCCCGATAATGGGAAGCTTACCNNTTTCAGTGGAACGATGCCGCAGCGGCCGCCCACTCAGCCCTCCCGTCTCTCCAACTGCCGCGAACACCCCCGGGCGCGCTAAGGTGGTGTTGGTCGCAATGATCCCGTCTAGCTTGTAGTCCTGGATGGCGTGCAAAACCGCGTCGATCTGGTTCCAAGAAAGGTCAGGCGCGATTTTTAGCAGCAACGGGATGGAACGCTGTCCTTCCTTGGCCGCCCGCCCGCGGTTGGCACTTGTTATCGCCGCGAGTAGCTCCCTCAAGCGATTCTCATCCTGAAGCTTACGAAGATCTGGGGTGTTAGGACTAGACACATTGAGAACCATATAGTCCGCATAGGGTGCCAATCGCGCAAAGCTGGTGAGATAGTCCTCAATCGCCTCTTCCAAAGGAGTGACTTTCGACTTCCCTAAATTAATCCCCAAGGGGATTGTGCGGTGGCCGGGACGGGCTTGGTGCCGAAGCCTTTCTGCAATTGCCAAGGAGCCTTCATTATTGAATCCCATCCGATTGATCACCGCTTCCTCCAATGGATAGCGAAATAACCTGGGCCGGGGATTTCCCGGCTGTCCATCNNAGTTTCGACATGCCCAAAGCCCAAGGCCGCCGCCGCGGGCCAAGCCCGAGCATTTTTGTCAAATCCTGCGGCCAATCCCACCCGGTTGGGAAAGGTTAAGCCAAAGAGGGAAACCGGACGAAACTCCTCGCCACGGAGCTTGGATCGGCGTTCAAACGCCCATCGCAAGGGAGCGAGGGCTCCCAAGCATGCCATCGCGTCCACTCCCACTTCGTGGGCGCGCTCAGAATCCATTTTAAANNAATCGCATGACAAGGCTGCGACCACACTCCCCTCCAGAAGAAAAAAACACTTTCCCGGTTTGACTCCCACCGAAACCCGCGTTTTTGCTGCGAAAAATTTAAACGCTCTCTCTTCCGCTTCTTATGGCAAAATCTTCAGGCATTCTCGACTGGTGTATCGTCCGACTCGGCGACGACCATAATTGGTGGGTCGTCGAAGTCAGCGATCCGGTGCGTTGGGACACGGACGGGTTGAGCACGATCGACCCCCGCCAAGTGGCTCACCTGATCGAACTCGTCGAACCGTTGCGCGACTACGGCNNACAAAAGCTATTTGCGTTGCCGGATATCGTAGACGAGGAAAACGGCCCCTACGCCGACCTACTCGATCATCTCACCCGGTGCCGAGTGAAGATGCTCAACGATCTTTTCGACTTCGAACAGAAGCTAACGGTCGACGAGGTAGAAGACGAAATCCGCGAGGACCAGAATGCGGAGTTTATGGAGGGCAAAGCGATTCACTCGTTCGAGGAACTCTGCGCCGTCTTGGACTATGCTCCCGCGGGTTGGGACACCGAAGAAGAGGGTGNNAAGGAAGGCGATGATGCCGATCTTCCGGAAATCGACGAGGAAGATGAAAAAGCCCTCGAAGGTGACGCTTCGCTCAAGTGGGACGAAGACGAAGAAAAGGAGGAGGATGACGAGGGCGACGGCTCTTCATCCAAGGAAGGCGACGACGACAGCGACGATGATGACGATGGCGACGACGATGAGGATGAGGATGAAGAGGAGGAGGACGACGAAGATGGCGAGGACGAGAAACCTCGTGGCGCCAGCCGTGCGCGCAAGCGTCGCTAAGGTGCTCTGAATTCGACACAGTCCTAGCCTAAAACGCTCGCGGTTGCTTCTTCAGCACCGCGAGCGTTGCTTTTTAAGCAGAGCGCCCAAGGAGAACGGCCATCTCCTTCGCAAAGTAAGTGAGAATCATGTCCGCCCCCGCACGTTTGATCGCGATAAGAGATTCCAAACGGGCCTTGGGAAGGTCGAGCCAACCGCGCTCCGCCGCAGCGTGAATTTGCGCATACTCGCCAGAGACCTGATACGCCGCCACGGGCCGCTGGGTAGCGTTGCGCACCTCGCGGATGATATCGAGATATGCCCCCGCAGGCTTCACCATCAGGATGTCGGCACCTTCAGCCTCGTCTAAGGCCGCTTCCAACAGAGCCTCTCGTCGATTGGCAGGATTGAGCTGATACGTTCTTTTATCGAGGGTATGGGTGCCAGCCGCCTGGGCGCTCCCGACCGCATCTCGGAATGGACCATAATACACCGAGGCGAACTTCGCCGAGTAGGCCATGATCGCAGTCTGGGTGTAGCCCGCGTCGTTCAACGCAGACCGAATCGCCCCAATTCTCCCGTCCATCATATCCGAGGGAGCAACAAAATCCACCCCCGCAGCCGCGTGAAGAACTGCCATACGCATGAGGATGTCCACCGTCTCATCATTCGCCACCTCATCGCCCTTCGCCGAAAGCACCCCATCGTGGCCATGGGTGGTGTACGGATCGAGGGCGATGTCCGTCATCACCGTTAACGACGGCACAGCCCGTTTGATGGCCCGCACCGCACGCAAGACCAACCCGTTGTCGTCAAGCGCAGCGGTCCCTCGGGCATCCTTTTGAGCGGGATCCATCCGCGGGAATAATGCTACCGCAGGGACGCCAACTTTTGCCNNCTTGCCAACGCTTCGCACTCCCTCACGAGATCATCACAGTTGTATCGAAAAACGCCCGGCATGGACGAAATCGCCTCGGGCGCATCGCTTCCTTCCACGACAAAAACCGGGGCAATAAATTGGGAAGGGCGTAAGACCGTCTCTTCTACCAGGCTCCGGATAGAGGCGCTTCTCCGCAGGCGCCGGGGACGGTGAGTCAGATCGAGCTTGAAGTTGGCAGACATATGAACGTTTTAGCCACTGAAACACGCCATGAGCTGCGCCGCCACACGTTTTTGCTCGCTCGCCCGGGGATTCGCCCGTGAGCGAACTCTGGGTGGCGGCTGCTGAAAAACGCAGCCGCCGGTGTCATCTCGGCTCTTCCAGAGCGAAGTGACCCCGTTAACGCAAAAAACCGTTCCGCTCCGGCGGAGAACCTGTTAGCGTTTCCCCTTACATCCATTTCATGGCTTTACGACTTTTCGACTCCTTACAAAGAGAGATTCGCGAGCTACGCAGACCCGATCCCACCAATGCTCGGGATACGTTCACTTTCTACAATTGCGGACCGACCGTGTATGCGCCCGCCCACATCGGCAATTTCCGCACGTTTCTCATCAACGATGTTCTCCGACGCGTCCTTGAGCTCGAGTACGGCGCAGAGCGGGTAAAACATGTGCGCAACCTCACCGATGTCGACGACCGGACAATCGGACAATCGCGCAAAGAGGGTCGTCCTCTAGCAGAAATCACTAAGAAATGGACGGAGATCTTTCACGCAGACTGTGCTGCGCTCAATTGCTTGCCTCCACACGTCGAACCCACCGCCACCGGACATATCGCGGAGCAGGTGAACATGATCGATGTACTGCTAGAGAAGGGAAATGCCTACCGTGCGGCCGATGGCTCCGTATACTTCAAAGTGTCGTCGTTTCCTGACTACGGCCACCTTTCGAGGATTCACGAGCGAGAGTTGAAAGTCACCAACACTATCGCCGAT
>DKKJ01000211.1 GCA_002455175.1 Opitutaceae bacterium UBA6669 | reverse complement strand
CCTCGCTCGTGAGACGGATCTATTGCGTTGGGTCTGAAATGGCCTCGAGGCCGTGCCCTCCTAGCATGATCTAGGAGGAGTTTAAGCGCGCTGTCGTCCCAATGCTTCTTTAGCGTTTTTTATTCAAAGCGGCACTGAACCAGTCGCCGGTGAGAGATCCTGATGAGGGAGGTGCGGAGCGGNNGCTGCCGCCGCCACTTCCAGGAGCGCTCCGTCCGCCAATCTGCGGGTTGCTGCGCATGGAGAGGGCGATGCGGTTGCGAGGGAGGTCGACTTCCGTGACGGTGACGGTGACTTTTTGCTGCGGCTTTACCACCGCGCTTGGGTCTTTGACGAAGGTGTCGGCTAACTGACTGACGTGAACCAGTCCATCTTGGTGAACGCCGATGTCCACAAACGCTCCGAACGCGGTTACATTGGTCACGATACCGGGGAGCCGCATACCAGGCTTCAAGTCCTCGGGTTTGTGCACGCCCGCATCGAAGGCGAAGGCTTCGAACTTTTGCCGAGGATCACGGCCGGGTTTAGCCAACTCTGCCATGATGTCGTTGAGCGTGGGCAAACCTACGTCGGCGGTGACGTAAGACTCTAGTTTGATCTTGGCGCGAAGCTTGGGATCGCGAATGAGGTCCCCCACGGAGCAACCGAGATCAGCCGCCATTTTTTCTACTAACCCATAACGCTCGGGGTGGACGCCGCTACTATCAAGCGGGTGTGCAGCATCGCGGATCCGCAGGAAGCCTGCGGCCTGTTCAAAGGCTTTGGGACCCAAACGAGGAACGTCTTTCAACTCGGCTCGTGATTTAAAGGGGCCGTGTTCATTGCGACGGGCGACGATCGCTGCCGCGACAGAAGCATTCAGCCCAGAAACGTAGCTCAGAAGTTGTTTGGAGGCGGTGTTCAGCTCTACGCCAACACCGTTTACTGAGCTGACGACCGTATCGTCTAGGGAGCGCTTTAACGCCGCTTNNGCTTGGTCGACGTCATGTTGGTACTGACCTACGCCGATTGATTTTGGATCCAGCTTCACCAACTCCGCCAAAGGGTCCATCAGGCGTCGTCCGATCGACACGGAGCCACGCACGGTCAAATCGTGGTCGGGGAACTCCTCGCGGGCAACTTCGCTCGCGGAATAGATCGATGCGCCCGATTCATTCACCATGACGACCGGGATGGTCGCGGGAAGTCCAAGTCCACGAACAAAGGCTTCGGTTTCGCGGCCCGCGGTTCCGTTGCCGACTGCGATCGCTTCGACTTTGACAAATTCGATGAAGCCCTTGATCTTCTCCGATGCCTCCACGGCATGGCGATCTGGATACACCACGTCATTGTGGAGGAGTTTGCCCTGACGATCCAGCATCACTACCTTACAGCCTGTACGGAATCCGGGATCGATAGCCATGACGGCCTTTTGGCCCAGCGGGGCAGCGAGGAGCAGTTCACGGAGATTGTCTGCGAACACTTTGATCCCGGCTTCATCAGCGCGCTTTTTGGACTCGAGTCGCATTTCCGTCTCCATGGCGGGAGCGAGGAGTCGCTTGAAGGCGTCGGCAATGGCCAGGCGGACTTGATCCGTGCAGGTCTTGCCAGGAGTTGCGGGATTGGATTTTTCTCGGGANNCAGCTCGGCGAGGGCCAAGGTCTCGTCGGGGAGGGTAATCCGCATCATCAGGAAAAGTTCTTTTTCACCCCGTCGCATCGCGAGGATGCGATGGCTAGGTGCCTTGACGAGCGGTTCGCTCCATTCGAAGTAGTCCTTGAACTTGGCGGCTTCGGCGGAGGTTTCCTTTCCGATGATCACCTTGGAGGAGACGATCGCATCCTTTTGGTAAAGTGCACGAAGGCGGGAACGGGCGTTTTTATCATCGCTGAATCGTTCAGCGAGGATGTCTCGAGCGCCGGAAAGCGCTTCTTCGACGGAAGCGATCTTCGCTGCCACTTTTTTGCCGTCGTCAGGTACGTAGTCTTTTCCTACATACTCAGCTGCAGCAGTGTGAGGTACGGTCGACGGATTCTGAGCCAGGATCAGGTCGGCCAGCGGTTCGAGTCCCTTTTCCTTCGCGATGGTGGCGCGGGTCCTTTTCTTGGGACGGAAGGGTAAGTAAATGTCTTCGAGTGCGGTGAGCGTTTCGGCTCCCTGAATTGCCTTCTCCAATTCGCCCGTGAGCAAATTCCGCTCCTTGAGTGAGGCGAGGATGGCGGCACGGCGCTCATCGAGTTGGGCCATTTGCTCCAGGCGATCACGCACTGCGGTCACCTGCACCTCGTCGAGTTCACCGGTGGCCTCCTTACGGTAGCGGGCGATGAACGGGACCGTCGCTCCCTCTGCAAAAAGCTGGGCGGTCGCGGCGACCTGAAAAACTTTGATGCCGAGTTCTTGGGAGACGCGGAGGACGTGCTCGGGATTAGGTGCCTTGAGAGAGGTAGAGGAGGCAACCGGTGCGGAGACGAGAGGTTCGGACATGCGGAAAGCTGTTGAGTGCATCGCTCGAAACGCTCTGGGCAAGGGAAAAGCCAGGGGTTTTTTGTGGGCGAGAGAGGGCGGTGCGCTGGCTGAGGAGAAAGCGTGACCGGTGCGCGGCAGAGAGATGCCGTGCACTTGAAAAAACCTGGCGCCTAACAACCTAAGGAGTCGTCTTACGTCCAGGACCGCGGGACGGCTTAGCGTGCTTGAGCTTCAGCCTGGAGACCGAGTTCGAGCAAGTGGCTGATGCGATCTGCGTCGAAGACACAGCCGCCCCAACTGCCACCGCTCGCGTTCTGGAGCGCAGCCCAAAGACGTGTATCAGTGGGAACCCGGGGGTCAGGCATGAGGTGGGGATTGCGTGTTCGCGCAGCCAGCTCGGTGTCGCTCAACGAGATCACGTCGACGGTTCCCTCCAGGCTCCGCGTATCCACGATCAAGCGAATCCGATCACCGTCCCGCACCCGGCCAATCGGCCCTCCTGCCCACGCCTCAGGACTGACGTGGCCGATGCAGGCTCCCGTGGATACACCCGAGAAACGTCCATCGGTGATCAACGCGATGCGCTGACCATCCTTCACGTACTTAAGAGCCGAAGTGATTTGATAGGTTTCCGGCATCCCGCTGCCTGGACCAATGCCGATCAAGACCATCACGTCGCCCGCCACGACTTCGCCTGCTTTTACGGCTTTGATGGCGGCATCTTCTGTCGTGAAGACGCGCGCTGGCCCCTCATGTTGATAAACTCCGTCAGCGCCGACCAATTGCGGCGCGATGGCGGTACTTTTGACGAGCGCACCCTCGGGAGCGAGATTGCCTCGGAGGAAGGTGATCGTACTGGTGAGTCCGCGTGCGCGCGCCTTCTCGGGTGTCATGATCACGTTGTCGGGATCAATCCCATCCAGCGAATAAAGTTTCTCGCGCAACCGTTTGCGGCGTTCGGACGTTTCCCACCAGAGAAGATTTTCTCCCAGCGGTTTGCCCGTGACGGTGAGTGCGTCCAGCTTGAGTAAGCCAGCGTCGCGCAGGTGGAGCATCATTTCCGGGACGCCGCCGGCCAGGAATACTTGGACCGTGGCATAGTGCTTCGGACCATTCGGAAGCACGTCGACCAACCGAGGTACCGAGCGATTGATGCGCGTCCAATCGTGCACCGTGGGACGGCGAAGACCTGCTGCGTGCGCGATCGCTGGAATGTGGAGAACGAGATTGGTCGATCCGCCCACCGCTGCATGCACGGTCATCGCATTGTGAATCGCGTCGTCCGTGAGGATGTTCCGAGTGAGAATTTTCTGCTTCTCCAAGCCCATCAACGCATGCGCTGAACGTCGGGCNNCGGGCCAGATCCCGCCACACTTCGGCTCCGGAAGGACTGAGGGCGCCATGGGGAAGAGTGAGGCCGAGGCCTTCCGCGACGACCTGACTCGTCGCTGCTGTGCCCATGAACTGGCATCCACCGCCCGGGGAACCGCACGCACGGCAGCCCATTTCAGCGGCGTGTTCCAGAGTGACCTCGCCCCGCGAATACCGCGTGGCTAACGTTTGGACTTTTCCGGTGTCCTCCGCCTGTTCGGCGATCAGAGTGACTCCACCCGGTACCAAAATAGTCGGAAGATCGCGCGTTCCCGCAAGGGCCATCAGCATCGCCGGGAGGCCTTTGTCGCACGTCGCCACGCCCAGAACACCACGGCGCGTCGGGAGGGAACGTATCAATCGACGTAGNNGACTGTCGAGCATTCCGACCGTTCCGTTGGTGCGACCGTCGCAAGGATCGCTACAATAGGCGGCGAACGGAATGGCTCCAGACGAGGAAAAAACACGGGCGGCTTCCTCCATTAAGAGGCCGACTTCCCAGTGCCCTGTGTGATAACCCAGCGCAATGGGCGTTCCGTCGGGAGCACGGATGCCGCCTTGCGTGCTGAGGATGAGGTACTCCTTCCCTAGGAGTTTCGCTGGGTTCCAACCCATCCCGGCGTTTTGCGTCCAACCGAAGAGGTCGCCGCTCGCCATCGCGCCCAACTGCGAGCCGTCGAGAGGAAGTTTTCCGGCAGGACCAGAGGCGGTGGTGCGAAGCGTGTAGATGGCTTCGTTTTGCGAATCCAGGACGGGGTCGGCACTCATCGGAGCAAGGACTCAAACAGCGGGGCGGATTGCGTCGCGGGTCGCTTTACCGTCGACGAGACGAAGCAATCCTAGCGGGTTGCTGTCTTTCAAGGCATCCGGTCGCAGAGAATCCGGGAAGTCCTGGTAACACACTGGCCGGATGAAACGAGCCAAGGCCGCACTGCCGACCGAGGTAAAGCGCGCGTCGGTGCTCGCTGGATACGGACCGCCGTGTTGCATGGCGTGGCACACTTCGACGCCGGTGGGATATCCGTTGAACACGACGCGGCCGGCGATGCGTTCGAGTTGAGCGAGAAGACCGGCGGCCTGACTGTGATCTGAACCCAGCGCGTGCACGGTGGCGGTGAGCTGTCCTCCTAAAGTGGCAGCCAGATCGACTAGCTCTTCTTGAGTTTCCGCCGTGACAACCAGGGTATATGGCCCGAAGTGCTCGTGGAGGAGCGCCGGGTCGGCGATGACTTGGGCGGCGGTGACGCGAGCGACCGCGGCGCCTCCGCGATGAAGCCAGGTCACCCCGGTCATGGTTTCTAGTCCACGGTCGAAGGCTGAGGCGATGCCAGCGTGCAGCATTGGCCCGCGGGTGACACCTTTCACCAAGTTAACGAAAGTGTCGATGAAGGCTTCCCACTCTGGAGAAGCCANNAGAAGCCACGCCGATGACCAAGCCTGGCTTGGTACAGAATTGTCCTACTCCGAGCGTGAACGAGTTCTTGAGACCCTCAGCAATGGCGGCGCCGCTTTCGCGGAGCGCTCCTGGAAGAACAAAGAGCGGATTAACGCTGCTCATCTCCGCAAAAACCGGGATGGGCTGAGGACGGGCAGCAGCGGCATTGAAAAGAGCGCGGCCGGCGGTGTGAGAACCCGTGAAGCCTACAGCGGTCAGCGCGGGATGGCGTACCAGCGCGAGACTGGTGTCCGGTGAGCGGCCGTGAACAAGGGAGAATACACCGGTAGGTAGACTGCACTTAACGACTGCTCGATGAATGGCCTCTGCGATCAGTTCAGACGTGCCGGGATGCGCCGGATGTCCTTTCACGNNATCACCGGATTTCCCGTCGCAAGGGCTGAGGCGGTGTCGCCGCCAGCGACCGAGAAGGCGAGGGGAAAGTTGCTCGCGCCAAAAACCGCGACAGGTCCCAAAGGGCGAAACATACGGCGCACATCGGAACGGGGCAGAGGCTTGCGTTCGGGTTGTGCGGGATCGATACGCGCGTCGACCCAGGACCCTTCGCGGGCGACGCTGGCGAACAACCGCAACTGGCCGCAGGTACGACCGCGTTCGCCCGTCAAGCGGGGAAGGGGCAAACCCGTTTCTTGATGAGCACGGGTCAACAAAGCGTCACCGATGGCCTCGATCTCACTGGCAATCGTTTCCAAGAAACGTGCGCGTTGCTCTCCGGTGGTTTCCGCGAATACAGGGAAAGCAGCGGACGCCGCTGTGACCGCGGCTTTAATTTCTTCTCCGGTGGCTTCGCTAAACGAAGGATCGAGCGGCGCTTGGCTGGTGGCGTCGATTCCTTGAAACGTACCGGGTGCGGAGGCGCGGCGTTCGCCGGCGATGAGATGTTGGCCGTGAAGCGACATGAACAAGAGAAGAGGTTAGGCGACGTGGTTAATCAGGGTGCCAACCGGGGCGATGGTGATGCGAATTTCGTCGCCGGATTGAAGCGTGAAGGAATCTCCTGGAACGATGCCCGTGCCCGTCATGAGGAAGCAGCCCTTGGGGAAAGAGTTGTCGCGGAAAAGGAATTCGGCGAGTTCGGTGAAAGAGCGTTTGATCTGGCTGACGCTCGTGCTGCCTTTGAAGGCGGAGACGCCCGCGCGGAGAATTTCGATGGAGATCTCCGTTTGCGGAGAAAGGGACTCCTCCGTGACGAGAAGGCAAGGGCCGAGGCCAGCCGAGCGATCGTAGACCTTGGCTTGTGGGAGATAGAGCGGATTTTCACCTTCGATATCCCGTGAGCTCATGTCGTTGCCGAGAGTGTAGCCAAAAATTTTGCCCTGATGATTGAGGGCGAGGGTCACCTCGGGCTCGGGGACATTCCACTTCGAGTCGCGGCGAATCTTCACCGCCGTTCCCGATCCGGCCACCCGATGGGGAGTAGCTTTGAAGAAGAGCTCGGGTCGTTCGGCGTGATACACCTTATCGTAGAACGAATCACCGCCGGCGGTCTTGGACTCTTCCATCCGCGCCGTACGGCTACGGAGGTAAGTCACTCCCGCGGCCCACACCTCTTGCGTTGCGATGGGCGCGAGCAAGGCCACCCCGGTGGGTAGGCCGCTGACTTCCTTTGCCCGGGACCAAAGAGTTTTGAGCCACGCGACGGGCTGTTCAGAGGTGAACAGCTGATCGATTTGGAAGGACGCGGGCAATTGGCGATAAGCGCCTGCTTGTTCTACGTAGGCGCCCTGGGCTGTGAGGTAAACGCGAAGACTCATCCTCAAAGCTCGTAGGCGTGATCCGAAGCAGTGGCGAGCGCGGAAGCGCGAAATCCGCAGGCGGTATTTCAGGTCATTCGCACTGGTCGCTTACGGGAAATCCTCATGCGAGCGCGTGACGATGCCGCGCCAGATGGGTCAAGCCGTCGAAATCCAAGTGCTCAGCGGGGCCGGACCACGAGCTCTTCCACGATGGCTCGGGGTGGGACGCTAATCGCCAGCCAAACGCAGGCAGCCAGGTCCTCAGCTTGTAGCATTAGGGTTCGAGCTTCTGGAGGAGGTGGTTGAGGACGCTTGTCGAGCAGGGGAGTGTTGATGTCCCCAGGAAAAATCGAGGTGGCGCGAATGCCGCGTCCGCGCTCTTCAGCGTTGATTGTCTGCGTGAGCCCGGCCAAGCCGAATTTTGAAACCACGTAGGCCGCACCGGCTTTGGCGCTGGCGCGAAGACCCGCTTCGGAATTGATGTTCACGATGGTGCCGGAGCCTTGACGGCGCATGCACGGAAGGAAGGCCTGAGCGCAGTAAAACGCGCCGTGGAGATTGGTGCCGATGGCGGCGTGGTAGTCGGCGTGGGCGAGAATCTCGAGGGAGCGTTTGGGAATGTTGGTTCCTGCCGCGTTCACCAAGGCATCCACGCGGCCAAAGTGAGCGAGGATCTTCTCAGCCGCTGACTGTACGGAGTCGGCGTCGGCGATGTCGCAAGGAAAAGCGGCCACCTCAGGACCTTGCGAACCGACTAAAGTGCGCGTTTCCGCGAGTGTTTCGGGACGCCGGCCGATCATGGCCACTCGCCAGCCTTCTGAGGCTAGCTTTACAGTGACGGCTCGACCGACGCCGGTGCCGGCGCCAGTGACCACTGCGACAGGGGAAAGTTCGCTCATCTCAACAGACGAGCGGGTAACGTCGTTCGATGAAAGCGAAAAACAAACCCCGGTACAATCGTCCGGGGTTTGTATCCAAAATGTCGTCCTCTCACTCCATGTGGAGGAGAAGGTTATCGTCCTGCAGCCACCGGTTCTTTGACTTGGCGAACTGGAAGACCTGCGGCTTTCCATTCATCTAGACTACCAGCGCTGGAGACGGTGTGACCGAGGCTGGCCAACGCATTGCCGACCACTCCGGCCCGACGACCAGATTGACAGTAGACGATAAGCCGCTTGCCGCTCGCGCCAGCGAGGACGGGTTTCCAATCCTTTTGCTCCCCATCGAAATCGCTCTTGGAGAGCAGACGGGCGGGAGCGGCGACTCCGGTTTGTTCCCACTCTTTGGGCTCGCGCACATCAATGAGGATCGCTTTGCCCTCGGCGACGAGTTTGGCCGCTTCGTTGGGGGTGATTTTGGCAACGTCGCAGAAAGCGACGGAAACGAGAAAAAAGAAGAGTGTGGTGAGTTTCATGGGTAAGCTCTGGGGTAGAGCCTGCGTAACCAATGCTTAAAAGCAATCTTATCTCATTTTGGTCTGGTTCGGTCGGAGATGAAGGCGGCGCGCTTGGTCGTAAACGGCACGAGCAGGCATGCCTTCGATCTCAACCTAGCCCTTTTTCAGCAGAGCGGCAAACTGCTGGAGGGCGGCTGCGGAGCCGATGCGCGCGCTGTCGATCACCACTGTACCCTGCCGATCGGTCACGACGACTTGAGGAATCAGGTTGGTGAAAAGCCGGTTGACGATCTGCATTTCAGGTTGGCGGCTCTGAGGTACCGTTGGCCAGGTGAAGCCGATTTCCTTGGAGTAGGCCTTCATCTCAGCGGGAGTTTTATCTCCGCTAACGAAAACCACTTCGTAATTCGGATGCTTGGCCTTGGTTTCCTTGAAAAAGGAGACGAGCGACGGTGAAAATTGACGACACGGGCCGCACCAACCGGCGCCACGATAAAAAAGAAAATAGTCCGGTTGCGCGCCTTCCTTCAAAGCCGCAGCCGCTCCTGTTTCCGGATGGACCAGCTTACCCTTCAAGTCCTCAGCGACCCGACTTGGAAACGCGTTTTTGTTGGCGAGTAGCTGCCGCGCTGAGTCTAGCAGGTCGGTGTCCCGAGGTGGCACTTGGAACAGGAAGTTTCCTTTTTCATAGGCGAGGAGCAGGTCGTTGCCCTCGGTGCGCACCAAGATGGCTTGTTCACCGGGTTTGATTTCTCCGCGGTTGAGTAAAACCGGCTGACGCAGCGTCACGCGATAGGTCCACAGGTCTTTCCGCTTCAACAGAGCGGCGTAGGTGAGGGCGCGTTGCTCAGGCGTCCATGTTTTCCACTGCTGCTGGGCGATGGCCAGAGCGTCGGTCTCATCCAGCTTAAGGTTGAAGAGGGTTTTGCCGTCGGGAGTCTCCACCTCGACTTCGTTGCCGCGGATCGAAACCAATGTGAGTTTCTGCCCTGCTTTGATAGGAGGCAGGCCTTGCAGAGTGACGACTCGCTTGGTGCTTGTTTGCGACGGCCAGAATTCTGGCCTTCGAGCGAGTTCTTGCCAGGTGAGCTCTTGAGCAAACAGCGAGACGCT
Organism: Opitutaceae bacterium UBA6669; assembly: GCA_002455175.1. GTDB lineage: Bacteria > Verrucomicrobiota > Verrucomicrobiia > Opitutales > Opitutaceae > UBA6669. The sequence continues at coordinate 6,075 of DKKJ01000211.1, read as the reverse complement.
GAGGAAGGAGCCGATCAGAAGAAGGCGAAGTGATTTAATCATAATGGAAGCGGAGTGAGAACGGACACCTCCACCGCCATCGCAAACGGTCGAGGTACTATCTGAGACGTGATGAACAAAAGACGTGAGCGAGCACGGAGCTGCTCATGCCCTTTTCTAAGAGAAGGCAGTGTGAGAAAGGTTTCGTTTTTTCCAAAGAAAACCTCGATGGTGAGGCTGATTTGCACTCGCGGTTCAAGGAGGATTTAGGTACCGTCCATTTGACATGACTACCCCGGTTCCCCTGCCGCCCCACACCTCAACACGCCGCACGCCAGGTTTGGCAGTGGCGGCGCTCGTCTTGGGAATCGTTAGTCTCGTGGGAGGCTCGATCCTCGTCGTTCCTGCGATCTTGGCGATTGTGTTCGGCCACATTTCTTATGGCCGGATCAAGAAGGATGCGAGTTTGACTGGAGAAGGGCTCGCATTGGCGGGTTTTGTCCTTGGTTACGTTTCGATCGTTGTAGGGCTTTTGATGGCTGGGCTGCTAGCGGCGATGGCGGTTCCTGCATTTAAGAAAGTGCGCGAGGCCTCGCTGGAGAAAGCGATGGCCAATGATGCCCGGCATATTGCCGCTGCTGCCCAGCAGTTCATGCTGGAGGAAACGAGTCGCCCCGTGAAATTTGAGGTCGATCCAGAGACAGGAAAAGTGAGCGGTCCCCTTGCGCGTTACGTCCCGCAGCTGATGCGCGGAGTTCAGCAGGTGGACGGAGTGTTCGAAAGTGACTCCGACGGTTTCTCCCTCCGCCATCCGTCCGTGCAGGGGGGGCGCGAGTGCGTTTTCGATGCGGAGGGTCGACTCGTAACGACTCGCTAGTGCGATCTGTCATTGGCTGACACGCCACCACCAGAAGGGCGTGTCGCGGCGTTCCTAATCGCTGCTCAGTCGTTCCGCCATTTCCACGGCGGGAATTTCTGGACCCGAAAGTTTCAAGTCCCAGTCTGGTCCCACGAAGGAGCCGTCCGCGTGCATCCCTTGGAGCCAGGTCTCAACAAAGTCTTCCGCGGAGATAGGCGTCACGATGTAGTCGCTCCATTCCTCTCGGCGGTGTTCAGTCGCAAAATCAGAATGGGACCAAATGAGCACCACATCGAGGTCTTCATCCTCGCGCGAGGCGCATACCGCCCAGCTCTCGTCGTCTGGGGACCTCAGTCCATAGACGGTGTGGTGCTTTTTCACCCGGGCGATGAAACGGTCGAGCGGGTGGTGAGGACGTTCGCGGTCAGGCGGCATGGTGTCGATGAGGACGGCGTCAGACCGGACGGTAGCGCATTTTTTTGTAGAGGGGAAGTCAGACCGTCTGTTGGCCGAAGACTTTCTGAAGCAGTACGCAGTCTCATTTCGGTTTGGTCGGTTTTCCTGTAAGATTCTGATTCCAAGCCGGTTTCGGTAATGCTGGAGCAAGACTCGGCAAAATCATAGTCACCCGACTCATGCGAGGAGAGCATTCTGAGCTTATCAAACGCAGGCAGATGAGTTTATCACGGTTTAATGTCTGCCTCTTCTGTTTCCCCTTCTCTCTTCGATTTGACTGGCCGCGTCGTGGTGGTCACCGGTGCGACCGGTGTCCTTGCGGGCTCAGCGGCGCGCTACCTCGCTACTCAGGGTGCCAACGTCGTTTTTCTTGGACGAGATCAGGCTCGTCTCGACAAAGGTTTGGAAGACACGCGTGGTCTTCCGGGTACCACGGTCGGTTATTCTTGTGATGTCTTGAACCGCGCTGATTTGGAGCGGGTGAGGGATTCTATCATGGAGAAGTTTGGTCGGGTGGACGCGCTCATCAACGCCGCGGGTGGAAATCAGCCCGGAGCGGTGATTCTGCCGACGCAGACATTTCTGGATCTCGACATGACGGCATACCGGTCGGTGCTCGGGCTCAACCTCGATGGCACCGTCATTCCGACCCTCGTCTTCGCCAAAGTGTTTGCGGAGCAAAAGCGCGGAAATGTGATCAACTTTTCGTCGATGGCGGCTGGCGCGGTGATCACGCGGGTTTTGGGGTATTCCAACGCGAAAGCGGCCGTTGATAATTTCACCAAGTGGTTGGCCGTGGAACTGGCGAACAAGTATGGATCAGGACTGCGCGTCAACGCGGTGGCCCCGGGNNTTACACTTCTTGCTGAGCGATGCCTCGGCCTTCGTCACAGGTACGGTCATCCCGGTGGACGGCGGATTCTCTTGTTTCTCTGGAGTGTAATCCAGCACCGCACCTACTCTACGTCGCCCGGATTGGACTGGGTTTTGGTGCACGCTGTTTGATCCCACGATGCTTCCCGGACAGAATCTCATGGCTCCGTCGATGCGCTGGTTTGGTCCGGCGGACAGCGTGACGTTGGGGGAGATTCGGCAGACGGGAGCGACGGATGTCTTCACGTCGCTCCATCACATTCCTTACGGGGAGGCGTGGCCCGAAGAGGCTATTGCTGAGCGAAAGGCGCAGATCACGGATGCGGGATTGCGTTGGGCGGTCGTGGAGTCACTGCCTGTTTCGGAGGCGATCAAGACCCGCACGGCTGACTTTGAAGCGCACATCGCCGCGTATAAGCTGACGTTGCGTCGCTTGGGTGCCGTGGGTGTGCCTGCCGTGGTGTACAACTTCATTCCCGTCTTGGATTGGGTGCGAACGGACGTCCACCACCGTTTGCCGGACGGAAGCGAAACCCTGCTCTATGATCCGGTGAAGTTCGCAGCGTTCGATCTTTTCGCCTTGGAAAGGCCTGGGGCTGAGGCGGCATGGACCGCCGAACACGTTGAGGGTGCGAAACAATTTTGGAACGAGCTTAGCTCTGAGAGTCGAGCAGCGTTTACGCGCCAAATTCTCGACCTCTTTCCCGGGGTTCGCATGGACTTGAGTGTGGCTGATCTACGGCGCCAGCTTGAGCGTTACGTAGATCTGGACGAGGTACGCTACCGCGAGCCCCTGCGGCTCTTTCTTCAAGAAGTGGCACCGGTAGCGGAGGAAGCGGGAGTGCGTTTGGCCCTCCATCCGGACGATCCCCCGTTTCCGATTCTTGGACTGCCACGGATTGCTTCTCGCGAGTCCGATCTGGCCCAGGTGTTGTCCATGGCGGATACACCGGCCAATGGGCTGTGCTATTGTACCGGCTCGTTGGGTGTGATGGAGGATAACGATCTTTCGCGGATAGCCAAACGGTTTGGCCCACGTATCCATGCAGTCCATCTTCGGAGTGTGACGGTGGAGCCGAGCGGTGTTTTCTGGGAAGCCAGTCACCTAGGCGGCGGGGCCGATATGTATGAAATCATTCAGGCCCTTTTGGAGGAGCAGGCCGTGCGACAAAGAGAGGGAAGGCCAGATTGGCAATTCTCCTTTCGGCCCGACCACGGCCACCGGATCCTTGATGATTTCAGGCGACCCGATCCTGCTTGCCCCGGTTATCCGCTGATAGGTCGGCTACGTGGTTTGGCAGAGCTGCGTGGGCTCCAACTGGGCGTTTCGAGAGGCTTGATCGACTACTAACGTCGCGGCACCTGACTCGAGGAAAGCGTCAGAGAAGGGTTTCCGGGCGTTCTATTTTAGGCTCTTAATGTAGAGAATCAACGACTCGACTTGGCTAGGCGTGAGCACACCTGCGTAGCTGGGCATGGCATACTCGCCCTTCTCAAAACCAGCGGCGATCTTGGCGGTGGGATCGAGGATCGATTCGCGTAGGTAGGCGTCATCGACTGTCGTGGTCACGGATTTTCCACCGATAAAAACCGGATGGGTAGAGCCATAGAGGCCTCGCCACGAAGGCCCTGCTTTAATCACTCCCACGCCCTCGGTGGAGTGACAGGCGATACAGGCGAAAAGCTGTGAGACTCTCTGTCCTTCTTCGATGCTTACAGGTCCTTGAGTTTCTGTGACCGCTACACTGCGGGGGTTCAAATCGAATATAAGATCTCCAAAGCCTTCGTCTTGGGGGCGAAAGGGCACCAGTTCATACGGTGTCGTATAGGCATTGGACTCAAAAGCGAGTCCTGCATGGGTGGCTAAAGCCCAGCCCACACGGTGCTGCATCACGGGTTTCATGCCGGGTACGGCGACAAAAACACCTCGTCCGTCTTGGGAAAGATAAGCAGCACTAGGCGTCAAGGAGTCCTGGCCAGGAGTGCCATCTTCTTTGTATTGCGCAGATCCATACTTGGAGGTCCGACGGTAGCTCCAAGTCTGCAGAGAATAGCTGGCAGGATTGGTGGCAAGTGCTGGATCGAGCGCGGTTTCAAAACGGAGGAGAATACCTCGATCGGTAGGCACGATTTCCCGCGGCAGGGTGAACGGCGCTCCGGTGTAGCGAACTCGGCCNNCTCGGCCTAGTCCGGCGCCGACATCGAGCACATTTCCCCAACCGATGACTTGAAAACCGGCAATGTAGAGTTGGCCGTCGACGGGGTTAACGGAACCATTGAGGGGAGGATAGCCAAAGTCTTGGGTAATGCTGACCACGGACGCTTGAGGTCGAGAGCTTCGGTGGTTCCAGATGACTTGGAAAACTTCAGGCTTATTGAAGCCGATGTGAACCATCTTATCGGTTAGGGGGCCCATTCTGGCTCCGAAGAGCCAGACCTGCGACATAGCACACGCGTTTACTGCGTGAGGGATCCACGTGAGAGGTTCGGCCGGTGGCTCCGGATATTTTTCTTTCGGGAGAAATGCCGCGAGGAAACCATAGAATCGATGATCCTGAACAATGTGAAGCGGAGTGGAGGGGATGTATTGCCCCTGCTGATCGCTAGAAGTGATCAACCCCGTGCGGATATTGACGCCGATATTGGGTTGGCGAAATCCGTATCCGAGCACTGAGGACGTGCGACCATCCGCGGAGACACGGAGAACGCTGCCATTGTGTTTGCCAAGCGTAGTGTCCTGTTGGCCTCCCTTGGCGATGATGAACTCACCCCCGGGTGCTAGCCGGATTTGAGAGGGAAACTCGCGATTGTCGGCGGTTTGAGCGAAGGCGTTGGAGAACAATTCATAGACGTCGGCTTCGTCGTCACCGTTCGTGTCGCGGAGGTGCCAGATGCCATTTTTATCGAAGACGTAGAGCTGATCGTCGCGAAGGGCGCAGGTCATGGGTTCGTGCAGGCCGGACGCGAAGCGTTTCCATTGGACGTGGGCGCTACGGCTGGAAGCCTGCGATGCGTCCAATCCCCGTGCTCGCCAGACGTCGCCATCGAGCGTGACGACAAAGGCGTCGCCGTTCGTCAGGAATTGAATATCAGCGGGTCGAATTCCTCGGCGCCAGGGATTGGCGATGGGGAGCTCGATCGAGTCGACCACGTAAGGGCCGGCTTTCTTTGAGAGTTCAACCTCCGTGGTGACGATTTGCGGCCAGCGGGGTTGTGCTGTGCCGAGGTTAGAGGAGAGCGAGTCCTCAGGCAGAAAGCTGGTGACTTTTGATGCGCTGTGGGCGACTGCAAAATCGAGCGATGTCGTGCGACGGGGGCTGAGTTGCAACGTGAGTGTTTGATCGGTGTTGCGGGTCAGGGTGGGTGCGTTTTCTTGGCTACGAATTTGGGTGGTGGCGGGACCGCGACCGATGGCTAGCAGTAAAGGTGTATCGCCTTTTTCGATATGGAACGTGCGCACGATCGTGATTTCGCCCTCACGCGGCGTGGCCGTCAGACGCTCCTGGATTTTGGTGCCATCCACCGTGTATTCGAGAAGAACGCCGTCGTGGAAGAAGCGAAGTGCCTCAAATCGACCCAATGACGGTGAAATCGGACCGCGGCCGACTTCTTCGATCGAAGGAGCGGGCTCTCGGGGGTCGAGAACGTTGAGCGTTGGCTGCGTTTGCCATCCTGGATAGATTCCATTGACCAGCCAGAGGTCCCCGTGGGGCTGCGGCAGGTTCTTTTGTCCCCCTTGGGTTTTGCGATTAATCTCGTGATAGGATCCCGGCGCGAGGGCGGTGGGGGTGACTCCGGGCCCGCGCCAAAGCGCGGAAATCCGGAGCAAATCGAGGTCAAAACACGCCCAGCAATCCTCTCCCAGATTGAGAATTAGGCCGCGAGGAGTGAGGTTATCGGGGGCGATG
>DKKJ01000191.1 GCA_002455175.1 Opitutaceae bacterium UBA6669 | reverse complement strand
GGCGCTTCCGACTGCATCTGGTAGGCGAGTTCGTAGCTGCGAATACGCGCGTCCAATTCGGTGTTATCAGAGCGAGTGACTCCGTAGTTGCGGTTCAACTCTGCGAGGAAGTCGAGCTTGTCGCGTTGTTGCCTTGGCGTGGATCCCTTCGGAGCGTTCAAGTTGCGAATTGGAACGGCACTTGAGCTGAATTCGACCCCTTGGTGGACAGCAGGCATAAAGCCAGCTCCCCAGTTTCGCACGCCATTGATCACCTCTTGCTCGCTGTCCTTGATGACGACAAACCCGGGCAAATTGCGATTTTCGCTGCCAAGTCCGTAGTTCACCCACGAGCCCAAGGAAGGACGTCCTCCAAAGATCGAGCCCGTATTCATCTGGCACACACCGCCGGCGTGATTGATTCCATCGGCCACGCACGAACGGATCACAGCGAGATCGTCGGCGTGTTCGGCGACGTGAGGAAACCAATCCGAAACCAAAAGGCCGCTCTGCCCATAACGTTTCCAAGTACGCTTGGTGCCCAGAAGTGGCGTGTTGGATTCACCCATGGCGAGGATGGGTTGCTTGAAGCTGGGAGGAAGCTTCTGTCCGGCCAATTCGTTCAGCAGGGGTTTGCAGTCGAACGTATCGAGATGGCTCGGTCCTCCTTCCATAAAGAGGAAGATGACGTTTTTGGCTCGTGCCTTCTTAGCGAGGGCGGTCCCGGCGCCCGTTAGCGACTCGGCTGCACTGAGTGTAGGCTTCAGCAGAGCCGAAAGGGCCACGGCGCCAAAACCACAGCCGGCACGTCGGAGAAAGTTGCGCCGCGAGGTAGGAAGATCAAAATTATTGCAGGGCATGGCGGGGACTCAGTTGAGGTAGAAGAACTCGCTGGTGTTCATCAGAACGTGGCAGAGATCAGAGAAGGCCAGTTGTTTGGGATCAGGCGGTTTTGCCGACGACACGGAGCCCTGCCACTTGACCGATAGCGCGGAAGCCTCGCTCGCTTCCCAAACTGCGAGTTGGGGCGTCCACTGTTGAGGGGACAGTGTCGAGTCGATGGGGAAGGGTCCGACCGACAGGCGGGCGTTTTCGATACGGCCGTCAAAGAGATCGTCATTCTTGATTGAGAGGCCGCCTAAAACCAACGGTGCAACTCCGGTGCCTATCTTCTCCAGCGGACGATGCTTTACCGTCTGACTCTTGATGTCGGTTGTCGGCGCCGACGCCACCCGCACGCGGAACNNCGCGTAAGCGGCAACGTGATACCGCGTGTTGAGTTCCAACTTGAGGGAGGACACCACCGTCTCATTGGCAAAGGCTGCGTTTTCATTCTCACCCACGAAATGCATTACCAAGCAGCCAGCGGACGCCCCCGCCTTCGCTCCGGCAACGCCGAATCGCCATCCGCACGACTCCAGTGAACTCACGCCGCCATTCCAACGGGAGGCGATGGTACGCACGCCCTCACCTGGGTGCAGACTGTTGAGCTCGATGATCGCTTCGATAGTGAAATCCTCACCCTCCCGCTCGACTTGGTTGAATACGAGCCTCTCGTGCGCGGTTTCAGGTTTGAAAACCCCGGGCTTGGGAAGCGTACTGGCTTCGAGCGAACTATGCTCACGATAGTCATCCAGCCGTGTTTGCAGGAAAGACTCTGCGCGCTGGACTTCTGTTTCGCTAGGGTCGCGTCCCAGGAGCGCTTTCCAGAGCTTGGAAACGTCGCCGGTCTTCATCGCGATTTGCCGAGCACGGGCTAAGGGCCAATCACCGTTTAATAAAAAGAGTGCTTGCGTGGGTGTGGTCGTACGCTGCCGTTCGGCGGTGCTGGTAAAGCCGGCAGGGGCATCAAGTACGCGGAGTACTTCNNACTGTTACGCTTTTTGATGGTGTAGATGGAGCGGCGACGTCCGGTCATCGCGTCGGTGGAGGGGCCGCCTTCTTTCAGATCAAGTTCACCGCTAGCCATCAGGATTGAGTCGCGAACTTGTTCTGCGTCGAGGCGCGGAGGTGTGAAGCGCCATAGGTAGCGATTGGTGGGATCGATCTTGGCGATGTCGTCAGTCGGAGGACGACGCGACGTCTGCTGGTACGTCGCAGAAAGCATGATGAGCTTATGGAGCTTCTTTAGACTCCATCCCCCTTCAATGAAACGACTGGTGAGCCAGTCCAGAAGCTCGGGATGGGTGGGGACTTCCCCGAGATTGCCAAAGTCATTGGCGGTGGCGGCGATTCCCCGGCCGAAATGGTACTGCCAGANNGTACGATGACCCGGGTTGAAAGAGGATTGTCGGCGCGAGTGATCCAATTGGCCAGCGCGGTGCGTCGTCCAGTCGAGTCGGCGCGCGCCTGGATATCCGGTGCATCCGGATTAAGGACCGTGAGAAAAGAAGGATCGATTTTCTGCTCGCCGCGACGCGTCTTCATGATCGTTGCGGGCGCCTGGGCGCTCACATCGGTGGCCACCAAGGCGTCGAGAAGAGGCTCTGGTTTGAGTGAGTCGAAGGTCTTCAACTCCGTAAGCAAATCTTGGTAGGCTTGTTTTTCCTCTGGAGTCTTGAGGTAGCGCAAAGGCGAGAGTTCCCGTACTTCCTCGGGCTTGCGATTGGCGATGGTGACCAACTGCTTCTCCAATGGATCCAGCTCGGACATGGGTTTGGCCATCATCGCCTTGATATCATCGGGGTAACGATCGCGATCGACTTGAACGGCTTTTTCAACGTGAGCTCCCACCAAAGCGTTGATGCGGGCACGCACATCAGCTGTAGCTTTTTCCCAGGCCGCTTGTTNNCTGCATCGGTTGCTAACTTGAGGTCAGTTCGCCAGAGGACGGGTTCAAAGAAGGAACGAAGGCTGAAGTAGTCGGATTGGAGAATGGGGTCGAATTTGTGGTTGTGGCACCGTGCGCAACTGAAGCTCAGACCGAGGAATACCTCACCTGTGACATCGGTGATATCGGTCATAATGGTATCCAGCTGTCCTCGTACGTCCCGAAGGTTGTACTCATAGATGCCATTTCTAAGGTATGAGGTGGCGACGAGGATATCCGGGTTCTTGGGATCAATTTCATCGCCGGCGAGTTGGAGCCTCACGAATTCATTGTAGGGCATGTCGCGATTTAGGCTTTTGATGACCCAGTCACGGTACGGCCAAGCGCTTGGCCGGAAAGCATCCTGACGGTAGCCGTCGCTTTCGGCGTAACGAACGAGGTCTAGCCAGTGTTGGGCCCAGCGTTCACCGTAGCGAGGACTGGCCAGCAGACGGTCGAGGAGACGACTGTAGGCGTCTGGTGCACGGTCCGCCACGAAGGCACGCGTTTCTGCTTCGGTCGGAGGCAGGCCGTGCAAATCAAAATAGGCGCGCCGAACCAGTTCATGCCGGTCAGCGGCGGTCGCGGGTGAAAGTTTTTGTTCGGCCTGTTTTGCCAGAACAAATGCATCGATCGGGCTCTTGGCCCAGGTCGCATAGTCTTTCGTTACCGCTGGTGGTTTGGGGTCTGTGACCGGTTGGAACGACCAGTGGCTGCGATCTTTTTCACTGAAGCGGGGTTCATCGCTGTCCGCTCTCACCGGTCCGCTATCCGGCCAAGGAGCGCCCATTGCCACCCATTTCTCCAGCAGAGCAACTTCCGATGCGGGCAGTTGCTTTTTGGGGGGCATCTGAAAATCAGGATCCTGGTAGCGGATCGCCTGGATGAGCATCGATTCCTCGAGATTGCCGCGCACCACCGCCGGGCCAGAATCCCCGCCTTCGTCAAAACCGTGAAACGTATCCAAACGAAGTCCACCTTTCACCTTTTCTGCTCCGTGGCATTCTTGGCAACGATTGACCAAAATGGGACGGATTTCACTTTCGAAAAAGTGACGCGCTGCCGCTTCGTCCTTCTCGGTGGTTTGGGCTAAGGAAAGGGACGCACTGACGGCCAGGAGGGCCGTGGCCTTGAGGAGAACGGAGGGGAGGGAAGACATGGGGCGAGCTAGCGGAGGCGAAGCGTAGGGGGGAGGGCCGTGGGGTGTTCCTTTGAGGCCCACGCGTGGACCAATCCAGAGGGATCAGTCTCACCGGTTTCGCGGACGATGATAAAGGTGACGAGCCCGTTGGTGTCACCTTTCACAAAGGCAGTCAGGGTTTCACTGCGGAGCGTCAGGGGCTGGCTGGAGCTCCCTCGTGGGAGTTCGAATTCTAAAAGCTTGAGGGTGGCTCCGGGAATGGGCCCAAACTCATTGCATCCGGGAGTGTTGGACCACAGGACAGCGTTCTCGTCCCAACCGTCTAAGGATTCGTCGGTGACGCCGTAAACGGCGAAGCGAGAATCTGGAACCAAGGTCGAAAAGCCCATGCCACTTGGTTCTGGATCAAGGATCAACTCCACCTGCTGGGTCGCTGAAACAAGAAATTGGGATAAATCGAAGGTAAGAACCGCGCGTCGCTCATTGGGATGGCTTCGGTCCAGTTCAGTGTGTTTCACCATGAGCAGGGGATGTCGTCCCTTAACCCCACCAGAGTCTCCACGTCTTGAATACGTATCGCCACCGCGTCCGAAGGCGGTGGTGATGCTTTGCCAGCCTGTCGGCTCAACTTTCAATCGGGTGCGAAATGGCTCTTGGGTGGAGTTGACGTTGCCCGAACCGATTGTGAAGTTCTGGCCGGTGCTCAGCACGCGAGGCTCCTGATCCCGTGCACTTTCGATCTGGACCTTGCCGTCGAAAACGAAGACGTGGGAGTTGCCTGCGGAGCCTGCGGTCAACCCGAAGCGCGTCCCGAGGTCGACAACTTTCATGTCGGGGCTGTGGACGGTAAAGCCGTGGGCGGATTCGGGGACGTCAGCGACGATTGACCCCTCGATCAGACGACAGTGCATGTCGCTGAGGATTTCCAATGTGGTGGGAGCCTCAAGGGTGAGCACGGCGCCGCGCTTGAATTTGATCGTGGCAATTCCTTCCGCGAGATTGAGCCGGCCTACGCCGAGTTTTGAGTCGACGACTGTGGGGAGATCGGAGGCTCCCNNTAGCGACCGAATGGTCCCTGCGGGCGTTCGCGAGGAGTCCTAGATGGACGAGAAGCGTCAGTCCGGCAGCCGCAGCCAACCAGCGATATCCGTGGCGGCGCCAACTGCTCTGAGGGACTGAAACGACCGGGGCCGGCGCGAGGAGCTCAGGAAGGGCGTGCCGTTGAGCCCGCAACGATGCATGCAGCCATTGTTGATCCACGTAGCGAGCGCGCAGGGCGGGATCGCGAATGATTTCCCGTTGAAAGTTTTCCCATTCAGCGGGGCTGAGCTGGCCTTCGAGCGCTCTTTCCACGGAATCGTCCTGAGGATGTTGGTGGCTCATGTCGCTTTCCTCGCTTCCAACGTCGCCTTTTGAGCTNNCGGCTGAGCAGTCGATAGACCGCGGCGGGCGAGCGACGGCTCTTTTCAGCAATCTCTTCGATTTCCGCGTCCTCATAATAGCGCCACACGACTATCTTTCGGTAGGCATCGGGGAGCTGCTGCACGCAGCGTCGAAGTGCCTCCGCCCGCGAATCAAGATGGTCGGCCCGTCGATCAATTTCACTCGCCACCGCCTCGATAAAACTCTCTTCGAGCGCAGTATCCGGCAGGCGCTTCACGGTGCGACGGTAATTCAACACTTGGTGCGTAGCGATTGTCCGCGCCCAAGCCCTGAAGTTTGTTCCCAGCTGGTAGCTGCCAAAATGTTTCCACATAGTGAGTTTGCACTCTTGAAGGATGTCATCCGCATCCGCGGCGCGGTTGACCAACGTATGGACGTACGTGGCTAGCCAGGTCTCGTTTTGAGCCAAAAGCCGCAAAAAAGGAGACATCCTATCGTCAGGATCTGTGGGGTGGGGATCCATTGCTCTCTGCCTACTAAGGTCGGTCCAACGCTGGTTTTGGACATTGTTTCTACCATTTCTGTCTCCAGCTTAACAGCGATTCGTAATCTATTTCAGATGAGTGGAATGTATCTTGGCAGGGTGAGAGCGTGACCGATGAGTTACCCGCACTCCCTTGCTGGGTGAGTAAAGTTATTGTTGCTTATTAGCTATTGGGCGGGCTGAACCTGCTCAATCCACCAGCCGTCATCGCGACGTACCAGATAGCCCGTTATGCTTAGGCCTTTTTTCCCAGCTTTGAGGTCATCCTCTCCTGCTTTAAGAAGCATTGTCATGGCGCGCATCACCCCGGGAATCTCTTCATGTTTTACAAGGAGAGCCTTCCGCTCGGGGTAGACGTCGACGATAACGCCTCTGAGGGAATGTCGGGCAGGAGCTTTGGTTTTTTCGCTAGTGGGGGGCGCGGGATTTGCGTGGGCTGCCGGTGATGGCTGGAAGAGCAACCAGCCCACGGCTAGAGCGCCGAACGCCGATACTCGCCTCACTGCAGGTAAAGCGAAACGGGAGAGAGGGAGTGTGGGGGAAAGGGATCGCTTCATAGTGACGTGGGAAAGATGGTAAGCGCACCGATGAAAAAGGCCAGGAACAGCGCAAACTTCCGCGAGCTTTTGTCTTAACTTTGCAATAATCTGGGGCGCACTGCGAGCACGTTCTTGAGAGACAGATTGGTGAGTCGTTCGCAGTCCAGCCTCAGGGCGCTCACCGTAATCCTCCGAGGCATTTCGGTGATGAGAGCGGTTGTCTCTACGGCCGCAAAGTTCGGAACACCACCTCTACGTAGTTTAAATTCGACTACGTAGAGGTGGGACTCACGTGCGCGGGTACGGTTGCGACGGTGTCGCCGCAAAGGGATAGGAAAATCTCTTACGCACGAAGGCGGGCTTTGTCTGCGGTGCGCACGTCAGGAGCTCGGGAACGCGCATGGCGTACCTCGGTCGAGCAGGGTGTACCTTAGCTTATCAATTCAAACTCCCTTCATTCCGATGAAAGAAAGCACTAAAGATCAAGCAGCCGGCACAGCCAAAGACCTCAAGGGCAAGGCCAAGGAAGCAGTCGGCAACGTGACAAATAATTCTCGCCTCCGCGCCGAAGGCCAGGCCGACCAGGTGGAAGGCAAGGTCCAGAAGAAGGCCGGAGAAATCAAAAAAGTCTTCAACCAATAAGGGTTGGAGATATCTCGTTCGACGGAGGTGCCATGCTTACGCTGGCGCCTCCTTTTCGTTTGGGCAATCTTCAAGCGAGATCTGAGGATTGGACGACTCGCGGGTGTGATTAGGCAGCGGGGACGGCCCACCCGTCGCGGTAGGGTTTCGTCAGAAGCGTGTTTGCTTGCGGGTGATTGGTGATCCTCAGGTTTTTGCTGTCCCATTCCAACGGGGCGGGCGGAGGGGCGTTCTTGAACAACCGGGGGTTTGGCGGTGGGGGAGCCACGCGACTGGCCACATTGCCCAGCTGTACGGTCTCGCAGAGGGGCCCCGCGTAGTGGAAACCCGCTGAGGTCTTTTTGCCCTCGAGGATGGCGTCGATCCAACGGTGCCAATGGTCCAGTCCCTTGAGATCCTTCGGGTAGGCAAATCCTTTGAAGTTCTCTAGTGGATACAATCGGGGTCCGCCCACATGGGGGAGTACCATGTTGCCTTTCTCACCGATGAAGAGGGATCCGTTCTTGGGGAGCTCCAGTTCCGGAGGAAGCTGCGCCAGTTTGCGCTCGGGCATCTGCCCTCCGTTCGTGNNCGTGCGCTCATTGCCGGGAAATACGTATTTCACCTTTTCAAGCGTTGGCCAGACGTGAGCGTTGATCCCGCTGGTTTCTGCCGTCACCGAAAGCGGGGCCACTAAACCCAGCGAGGTGAAAACGGGATCGAAAATATGGGCTCCAAAGTCTCCGAGGGAACCACTGCCAAAATCCTGCCAATCACGCCAACAAAAGGGATGATAGGCGGGCGAATACGGACGCATCGCGGAGCCGCCGANNCGGGGCGGGTGGGGGCGGTTCCAACCTGCGGGCGTGGTCGTTGCCTGTGTGTTTTAACCACGAATACACTTCTTTCACTTTTCCGATGACTCCTTCGTGGATGAGACGCGTGGCCCGGCGATACTCAATCGCAGAATGGATCTGATTCCCCATCTGCGTGATCACGCCGGTTTTTTCTGCCCACAGACTCATCTGTCGACATTCCCATACGGTGTGCGCGAGCGGCTTCTGACAGAAGACATGTTTTCGGCGCTGCATGGCGTTGATCGAAGGAAGCGCGTGCATGTGGTCCGGGGTCGAGATGCACACGGCATCGAATTTGTCACCCAACGTTTCGTACATCACTCGGAAGTCGCTGAAATGTGGCACCCCAGGCAGCAGGGCGTCCACTTGCTCAAAACGCCCGCGATCGATGTCACAGAAACCCACAAACTTAGCTTTGGGATGTGAGGCTAGACTATGGATATCGGCGTACCCGCGAGCGCTCACCCCGACAGCCGCGATTTGTACGGTCGAATTGAGATTGACCGCACGTACCACGGCCGGGAATCCCACCACCGCAGTGGCGAGTGCTGACTGCTTCAGGAACGCACGACGGCTAGGGAGAGGACGGTGGAGGCTCATACGGGAAGAAGGAGGACGGATTGGAGACAGCTGAGATGAGAGTGATGACTTAAAGTCCGAGCTGCTCAGCAAGCCAGCCCGGCCGATTGGTGGTGATGCTCGTTGCACCCAGATCGATCCAGTGCCGGGCAATCGCGGGGTCGTCTACTGTCCACACATGTAGTTCCAGCCCGGCGTCGCGGATCGTTTTGAGTTCGGCGGGACCGAGCGGCCAGGTGTGTTGTAAATCGAGTCCCGTGAAGCCGCCGGCAATGGCTTGCGAGACCACCTCTTTCAGCGTGGGTTGTGGTTTTGATTCAGGCTTGGCTGTGCCCGGAGCTCGGTATCCAACAAGAAACTGCGTGGGCAGGTGCGGCAGCGTGCGCCGTACTTCCTTTAATGCTTCTATGTTGAAACTGATGATGGTGATTTGCCGTTCGTCCACCCCTGCGCGGGTGAGGGTACGGGCGAGCTCAGGGACGATTTCAGGACCCACTTTGAGTTCTATGAACAGACGCTTTCCTGTTGGGATCGCGGCCAGTTGTTCATCGAGTGACGGCAGCTTTTCGCCCTGGAATTGTGGTGACTTCCAGGCACCTGCGTCCAAAGAGCGTGCGTCCTCATAGCTGAGATCTGCGACCTGCACCTCTCCTCCGCCGGCGGTGCGTTTGAAGGTCGCGTCATGAATGACGACGATTTTTCCGTCCTTTGATAGACGAAGGTCGGTTTCCACCGCATCGGCCTTCTGCTCCCAGGCTAGCGTTTGCGCCGCCAGTGTATTTTCGGGGGCGTCGAATGAGGCCCCTCGATGCGCGACGATCTGGACGGCGAAGGTAGACGTGAGAAGACACGCAGAGGTCATGAAACTAAGCCAATAACGTATAGCCCGGACCAGAGGAAGGAGGTACATGAAACGAGATTCTAGCAGACTCAGCCATTGCCGGTGCACGTAGAGCCCGGCGGGCAAGTAGAACTGAGGATATGAACCTTAATGCGACGCAAGCCTTGACCGATTTTTGGCTAGAAGGGCCGGTCGCAAACGGTGGAATTGGGCATTAGCAAAGAGAGCGGGCAGCTACGGTTACCATGCTGGGAGGACGACCTCATCGAAGAATTTTCGCTCTCGATGACTTGCAGGTCAAAGAGGCCTCACCCGTTTCATGCGGCATTTACCCTAGGGAAATCCAGTGATGGCGCGTAGGCATCTGGCTTTAAGATATAAACTGTTATTCAAAAGGAACTTAATTTATTGAATGTTGGATGCAATTGCGCGCCTGGGCGCTAAGGTAATGATTAAGAGCCGAGAACCTTGTGTCGTACTCAGGAGCGAATGATCGGCTATAGGTTTTTGGCATGGGCGCACTCCAGGCGTTGGCTTGGAGTTGGAGCAGTGTTTCTTCTAGGAACCGCTGCGCTGGTGCTCATTGGGCGTTTCGCGGCACTTCCAGGGTTGGCGCGGATGTCGTCCGAGGGAATACCGATGGCATTTCCCACGTCGATCGGCCTAGTCCTTGGCGGTCTGGGCTTACTGGCACATGCACTGGAGCGGGGTCCAGCAGGCAGGTGGTTGGGGGTGGGACTGGTGATTCTGACCATTGCGACCTTTCTTTTTTCTGCCGCAACTGGGTTGGCGCCGACCAATGATCGCGTCATTGCGTCTACTGGGCTCTATTTTGATGGGGCAATGACCCCCATCGTGGCGGGCTGTCTGATGGTGCTCGGGAGTACCCTATGGTTGCTCGCGCAAGATCCATTGCCATTCAACCGCCTG
>DKKJ01000055.1 GCA_002455175.1 Opitutaceae bacterium UBA6669 | reverse complement strand
ACCTGCAGGACTGCGCTCGGGAGGAAGCCATCTTCCAGCAGGACCTGGCCCGCCTTAAGAAACTCGCACCCGACCTGGCGCCTTGCGGGTGCGACACCGAGTAACTCTTATGCCCGATTCCAAACCCACCGTTCTCATTCTCTGCACCGGAAACTCATGCCGCAGCCATCTTGCCGAGGGGATCCTTCGCTCGGTGGCTGGCGACTTTCTTGAGGTGGTCAGCGCTGGCTCCAAACCTGCGGGTTACGTGCATCCGCTCGCGATTAAGGTCATGCAGGAAATCCAGATCGACATCTCTGGACACACCTCGAAACACATGCACGAATTCGGGTCTCGGCCGGTCGAGACGGTGATCACCGTTTGCGGACATGCCGACCAGGCGTGTCCGATCTTTCCCGGACAGATGAATCGGCACCACTGGCCGTTTGAAGACCCGGCCCACGCTACGGGAACTGAAGAGGAACAGCTCGCCGTGTTCCGTCGCATTCGAAACGAAATCCGCCGCACCTTCACGGCCTACGCCGACGGCCGCCGCGACGAGCTCAAGACCCAACGCCGCTAATCTCTCGCTATGTCGTCTACAACTGAATCCTGCGGCTGCCCCTCTCCCCTGCCGCTTGCAACCGGTCTTCCGATCTCGGCCCTGAAGGCCGCACTCGCTACTGCTCCGCACCTGCCTCTCACCGTTATTTGGACGGACGGGGAGCCTATCGAAGCGCATTTTCACGTGACCGAGGTCGGCCGCGTGCAGCGCGATTTTGTGGACTGTGGTGGCACTGTCCGTCGCGTCGTGACTTGTCTGCTACAAACCTGGGTGGGTGACGACACGGACCATCGCCTGACCGCTGGAAAGCTGCTCAAAGCGTTTGCCCACGCCGCGCCGATCTTGGGTGACGAAGACCTGCCCGTGGAAATCGAGTATGAGGCGTGCAATGTCGTCCAGCTGGTGCTGGCGGAAGTGCGGCCAGAGACCGACCGCTTCGTGCTCCAATTGGGAAAAAAACATACCGATTGTCTCGCTAAAGAGCTGTGCCTGCCGACCAGCGGTAAAGGTTGCTGCTGACGATGAGCGCCAGCGTTAGCAAAGGCCTCTCGTTCCTTGATCGCTACCTGACGCTGTGGATCTTCGCAGCCATGGCGCTCGGTGTCGGGCTGGGCCATTACGTGTTGCCCGATCCGACCACGTTCTTCGCCCCGCTGACTTTCGGCACCACCAATCTTCCCATCGCCATCGGACTGATTTTGATGATGGATCCTCCACTTGCGAAGGTGCGCTATCGCGAGTTGCCGAAGGTCTTCGCGGACACGAAGATTCTCACCCTGTCGTTGGTGCAAAACTGGATCGTAGGTCCGTTGCTCATGTTCTTCCTCGCAGTGACGCTGTTGCGCGACCACCCGGACTACATGGCGGGATTGATCCTCGTCGGCATCGCTCGCTGCATCGCCATGGTTCTCGTTTGGAACGATCTCGCAAAAGGCAGCCGCGAGTACGCAGCGGGCCTGGTGGCGCTCAACAGCCTCGCTCAAATTTTCACCTACAGCGGGCTTGCATGGCTTTTCCTCACCGTGCTTCCCCCTTACGTCGGCCTCGAAGGACGGATCGTAACGATCGCGATTAACGATGTGTTCTGGAGTGTGATGACGTACCTCGGTATCCCCTTCGCTGCCGGTGCGCTCGGCCGGGTGCTATTGGTTCGCTGGAAGGGCGAGGCATGGTATGAGGAGCGTTACCTTCCGCGAATTTCTCCGCTCACGCTCGGTGCTCTGCTCTTCACCATTGTAATGATGTTTACCTTCAAGGGTGAATCGATCGTGAAGCTCCCACTCGACGTGGTTCGGATCGCACTGCCGCTCGCTCTCTACTTCGCAGTGATGTTTTTCGTCAGCTTCTTCATGGCGAAGAAACTGGGTGCCGACTATGAACGCTCCACGACACTCGCGTTCACCTCAGCCGGCAACAACTTCGAGTTGGCCATCGCCGTCGCCATCGCTGTTTTCGGCCTGCACTCCGATGTGGCCTTTGCCGCCGTGGTCGGGCCACTGATTGAGGTGCCAGCGCTCATTCTGCTCGTTCAAGTAGCACTGCGGCTGCGCGGACGAGAACGTCGGGAATACTCCCGGCAAAGACTTTAAGCCCTTCTCAGCAAACACGGCTTCAGCGGGGTACCGAACACCGAGCCAAGCCCTGCTGCGACGCCCGTCATAAGCAGAATTCGCACGTTCTCCGCTCTCGATCTGTGAAGTCGATCATAGGTCGTCGCTAGGCTGCCATCCATCTCCATCGCCGTGCCGGTCAGATTCGCCAACGAAAATCCTCAGGAGAGTAGAGTCGGTTGGAAGATGCATGACTAGTGTCCTTTGAAAGCGTTGAGCCAAGCGGCGCAGAGAAAGCCGAGCCAGACCGCCAGAAAGCAGATCACAAAAGTGCCGGTCGCATTGGCTCCAGCGCGAAGCCACTCGCCGTCCCGAGCCAAAGCCAGCGTTTGGAGACTGAACGACGAGTAGGTCGTGAATCCACCGAGGATTCCCGCAATCAGGAAATGGCGGGTGCTTGCTCCAACGAGAAAACGCCCTTCCGGTTCAGTGAGCGTGGCGATAAAGCCGATAATGAACGATCCGGAGACGTTCACGATAAGCGTACCCCAAGGAAAGGTTTCGCCAAAGCGATGGGCCGCAAGGCCAGAAAGCGCGAATCGCGCAATACCACCAAGGCCGCTGCCGAGAAATATCCAGAAGTAGAGGGACATGATCATTCCTAGTGCGTTAATTTGCAGTAGGAGTCATCAGCACCAACGTTTGTCGGGCGGTTTTCCCGCTCAAAGAGCGAGTCGGCAGAATCCATTACCGTTCCCTCAAGCCTGCAATGCGGCCCCAGTATGACAAGGCGAAAATCCAGCCCGGTGGACATAAGCGACGAACGTTTCATCAGTACTCCGAGCACAGGGACGATGCGCAATACCACCTAACGGCGGGCAAAAAACGAATGCGATCGATAAGTGCCTACCGCCTCCGAACCCGCAAACCTACGAGCTCTAGTCCGCATCCGCCGACCAAAGTAAGCCTTTAGCAAGTCGCTAGGCTAGGTCCGCGAGCTCTGCGGCCCAATCGCTTGCAACCGGTGTCGCTATCGCAGAGCTCTCTACGGAACGTTGACTCAGAATAAACCGCGGAGATAACGCCGTCCATGAGTCGTCACGACGTCGTCATCGTGGGAGCGGGACTAGCCGGGCTGACCTGCGCGCGGGCGCTGCAGGCACGCGGCGCGGATTGCGTGGTACTGGAGGCCGCNNTAGTGTGCGGACGGACGAGGTGGAGGGCTTTCGGCTCGACCGGGGGTTTCAGGTTCTGCTCACCGCCTACCCTGCAGCGCAGCGCTGGCTGGACTTTGACGCGCTGCGGCTGGGCAAATTTGCCGCCGGCGCGCGGGTAGCCACGCCAGACGGCACAGCGCACGTGAGCGATCCCTGGCGCGAGCCGATCCGCTTATGGGAAACCTTGCGCGCCCCGGTCGGCACGGTCGGCGACAAGTTGCGCGTCGGTGCGCTGCGTCTTGCCGCCACGCGCGGGAGCGCGAACACGGTGTGGGAGCGCGGCGCGGGTCGCACCGCGTNNTCACCGGCCATGGTGGAGCGCTTCTTCCGACCGTGGCTGGGAGGGATCTTTTTGGAACGCGAGTTGGTTACACCTGCCGCAATGCTCTTTTTCGTTTACCGCATGTTCGCGGAAGGGCACGCCGCCCTGCCAACGGGAGGCATGGCACGCATCCCCGAGCAACTCGCGTCGGGTCTTAAACCCGGCAGCCTTCGGTTGCGCGCGCGCGTGGCGAACGTGCACGAGGGTGAGGTCGAACTAGCCGATGGCGAAAGGGTGCGCGGACGGCAACTTGTGGTGGCGACCGAGGCAGACGCGGCGGCGACCTGGTTTCCAAAAGCAGTGCTTTCGCCCGGATGGCGGCAGGTAACGTGCGTTCAATGGGCCGCGCNNCGCGCCCACGAGCCCCTTCGCCGGCGAACCCCTCCTTTGGCTCAACGGAACCGGCCAGGGTCGGATCAACAACATAGTCGTGCCGAGCGACGTCTCCGCGGGATACGCGCCCACGGGGCGCTCGCTGGTCTCAGCGACCATTTTGGGAGATGCGCCGGAGAGCGACGCGACACTGGGAAAGATCTTGTCCGACGAATTAGCGAGCCATTTTGGCCCCGAAACACGAGCCTGGCATCTCCTGGCCGTACAGCGTGTGCGAAAGGCCTTACCCATTCTGCGCGAGCCAGGGGAAGGCACGACACCCAAGCCGCTGCGACCGGGCCTATGGCTATGCGGGGATCATATGACTTCGGCCTCGATTCAAGGCGCGATGGCCAACGGCGAAGCCGTCGCCGCGCAGATCGCGCACTAAGTCTCTCTGAAGCTCGTGTCATCAGCACGATTTCTCGCTGGCGCAAAACTCAATCAATCACAACGTGTCCTATGCGCTCCTTCGTTTCCCTGCTTATGTCAGTGGCCGTCTTTACTGGGCCAATTGTCAGTACAGCTACTTCTGAAGTGAAACGTGTGCTCCTGATCTCCGCGCCCGATCTCAACCACCCGAGCTATCGGGAACAGGCTGCCACCCTGTTGCCCGAGTGGGGCGGCTTGATCGAACGCGATTTCGAAATCCAAACCCGTTTTGGCGCAGAGAGCTTTTCGGTTATTCTTATCGGTAAGGACGGCGGCGAAAAATTACGGCGTCACACGCCCTTATCCACGGCCGAGCTATTCGCCGTCGTTGACGCCATGCCTATGCGCCGCGCGGAAATGCGCTCGCGCCAAAGCGAGAAACGCTAACTCAGCATCGCCTGTCGATCCGAGGCGTTGATAGGCTCCTGTTCCATCTCTTGGACAGGTGATGAGCCCACGGGCCTGTTCCCATAGCGGGCCTTGCCTGTGCGTCGAACTACAAAGCTTGGTTCGACTCGCCATTACCTCAGGTGGACTATCGCTTACGCCGAAATCGCGTCGTAAACAATCACCTTATTCCAAAGGTGGGAGCATTCGGCGACAAATTTTTGGTGCAGCGGGTGATCTTGATAGACCTTTTGGCCGACCGTATCGTCAAAGTAGAGAATCTCCGAGGCGCTAAAGCTGTTGTCGACGACCTCACGCTTTTCCGTACTGGCAGGAACGCCCACGTGGATACCGCGTACGGTTTCAATTTTACTCAGAGCGCGAATGCCGGCGAGGAGTTGGGCAAGATCCTCTTTCGAATCGGGATTCTTCAACCAGAAGAAAACGTGGTGGACAAGTTTGGCGGGAGTCTGGGCGTTAGTCATAGAGAAAGCCATGGAGTGAGACGGTCGATTGCGCCACAAAAATGATTGCGATCAAATCGCCAGCAGATCCTCCAGTCGCGTCGCAATTTTTGCCGCGTTCGGGCGCACGCGGATGACGCGCGGATTCCACGCCAGCATGGCTTCACGATCCAAGGACTGCAGCAAAGGGTCGGAGAGTCGATGCACAGCCCCGTTTGGCAGCTCACGCACGGCTATTTCGGGCACGATGGCCCAGAAGCGACCCGAGCGTAGGGCTGCCATGGTCTGAGGAAAAGATTGGCAGGCCAGAGCAGGTGATACCGCAACCTCGAGTGTCTTGGCAATTTCACGCAGACTCGACGTGAACTGGCCGTCAGCCGTCTGAGTCGCGAGCGGCAGGCTTTCCAACGCATGGCGCAGTGAAAGCTTTGTTTTGGGTTTCGCCAAGGCTTCGGGCACGAGCGCCACATAGCTGACCACTCCCAGCGATACGGACTTTAGACCCGGCGCCATCGCATTCTTGCGAATAATACCAAAGTCGAGACGGCACTCTGTGAGCTGCTGGACGATTTCGTTCGTACGGAGATTCGTCGTCGCAAAATGCGTCCCCGGAAATTCATCGATCACCTTTCCCAGCCGCGGAATCACCAGCCACTGAATCAAACTGTCGCCCGCGCCGAGCGTGAAGGCAACGCTCTGCTCCTTGCACTCTGCGCGAAAATCCTCGAGCGAACGCAGATGCTCTCGCGTTAACTCAGCGAGCCGCTCACCCTGCGCCGTCAGCTTCAGCAGTTTCCCACGCCGTTGCGCGACTTCGCAGCCAAAGAACTCCGAAAGCTCACGCAGTTGCCGACTGTATTGACTTTGCCGTACAGGATCGCCCGGAACCGCCTGGGCAATACTCCCGGCGTCGCGGACTTCGATTAGCACCTTTAGCCGATCCAACGACAAACCTCGCTCGGAGAATAATGCTTCAAACATGATTACCCAGTCAGGTATATCGCAAGAACGAGCTCAGCAACAAAAAGCCATACCGGATAAGCTGGTTCCCTTCTTTGGAAGTTCATGGCCACGTCAGACTACGTTGAAAGCTTCCAGCACAGCGGAACTCCTCACTCAGACCGCTCTCTCTAAATCACCCAACATCAAACAGCAGATTTTTTGGGCTTTGGTGATTGAAAAGCCTATCGAAAGCCATAATGATCGATCAGAGCGATCCTCTACCGCTAAGCTATCTGCCCTATCTTTCGAAAACCACTACTACTTTCTGCTATACAGTAATTTAGATTCCTATGAGTACCCCTGTCAGCACCTCATCGTGATCGGCTCTCAACGATCGAAGCGACCAAAACATCTCCTTCAGTAGCAGAGGCACTGTTACGCCAGCTCGGTACTGCTACTGTCCCTCCACAAGAAGCATTCGGTAGCCCGCACGCCAAGACCGGGACCCATCATCACTTCCCTTCTTGTCACAGTCCTTTCGATACGGCGGATCCTCCCGAAACTGTAAGCAGACTGCCGTAGAAGTAACCCGTCGTCCGTTTAGTTTTTCCGTTGTCCCTCAAGTTATGCCCTTACCCACTGTTGCCACCCTCACAAAGCTACGCAGCTCGATGCCACTCCGAATTTGGGTCGCACTCGCGCTGAGCGTTCTTTTGTCTATCGATACTTCCGCAAAGGCGAGTGCGGGGCTTATAGTCGATGCTAAAACTGCGGGTGCCATCGGCGACGGTAGTGCCGATGATACTGCAGCACTGCAAAGGGCACTCGATGGCGGTCAGCGGACCGTCGTTATACCCAAAGGCACCTATTTGATCCGTAAGACATTGCTCCTTGATTCCGCCACAACCATAAAGGCCGCACCCGATGCAATCATCCGCCTTGCTGATAAGGCTGGAACAAGTGTCGACGTTTTTCTGCTTTCCAATCGAGATTCGGTGAAGGGAAACAGCCACGTGATCGTCGACGGTGGTATTTGGGATGGCAATAATGCCAACAACCCACGCGGGGATCCTGCAACGATGCCATGTTACACCGGTGTGGGAATGCATTTTAACAATGTCCAGGGGTTGGTGCTGCGCAATCTTACCATCCGTAATCCCGAGACCTACGCTATCCGCGCGATCCATTTACGAGATTTTCGCATCGAAGACATTGGATTCGATTTCAGCGTCACGCGGGCCAATCAAGACGGTGTCCACCTCAATGGGTTTTGTGAGCAAGGCGTGATTCGTAACCTCACCGCGCTTTCACCCTTCGCCACCAATGATGATATGGTGGCGCTGAACGCCGATGATGGTGATCCCAAGACCTACGTTTTTCAACAAGGCATGGTGAACGGGCCCATCAGAAATATCACCATCGAGAACTTGCGCGCTCCCAGCGTCTTTTCCTTCGTCCGGCTGCTGAGTCATGAACAACCCATCGAGAATGTGACCATTGACGGCATTGTCGGCGGCGCACGTTTTTACGTAATTAACATGGACCGTTGGCGCTTCCCTCCGGGTGGTGGTCGTATCCAAAACGTCACGATCCGCCATCTCCAGGTACACAAAATGGCGGATAACTTCAGCTCTCAAGCTCGCGCAGCCCAACGGCCCCTCGTTCACATTCAGAGCGCCGTGAAAAATTTTCGGATCGAAGATTTTGTTCGTGACGAGAGGGAACAGCCACCTGCCGTCACCCTGCTCATCGACAACAAGCTTCCCAATCGGGTAAAGCTCGCCGGCTTGACTCCTGCGCAGGCGGAGGCGCTCCGTATCGTCTCGCCCGGTATCACCCCGGCAATGGTTTCACAAACTCCTACAACCGACAACTCCCGCGTCGCTCCCACGCACACGCTTAGCATGGAATCCAACGCCCAGCTCACCTTGCCTAAATNNTAAAACTTACCCGCTTCAACTCCCTCCGTGAAGATCGAACCGGTCTCCTGTAGCCGAAAACGGAAGTTTCCTCAATCAACGACATTCGCCTAAAACTCTACGGTCGTAGTGAGGCTGACGTTCAAAGGATCGCCGTATGCATGTAGGTTGCGAATGGACCCGTCCAAGAGTTTGACTACTCCCGTCGTGACGTACTTGGTTTCCAGCAGATTTCTCACGTTCAATCGGACCACCGTAGGCAGGTTCAGGAGTTTTCCTCGATAGGAAGCCGCTCCATGGAGACTGAAAAGGCGTCCTCCTTGAATTGCTCTACCGTTGATGTAGTTGAGGACATAGTCCCCCACGTCGGAGCCGTTCAAACCGACACTGACGGCGCTCAACCGACTTCCGCGAGAAACCGGTAGTTCGTGGCAAAGCTGAATGAGAAGGGAACCGCATAACGCGCGGCGACTTCTTGGCCATCGGCGCCATACTGAGCAATGAGGTTTTGAGCGGCAGCGACATAAGACGGGTTTTCATTACCGCGTGCGATCGCCTCCGCCAACAACGCCTTAAACCGCGGCATCGAGTCATTTTGTGTGACTTCCTTAAAGGCACCAGCGAAACGTTGTAAACGAGCCCAGTCGTGTGGCTGGTCTCCTCAATGTCAGCACGAGCCTCCTGAGGCGTGTACCGCTCAGGTGTTTCATCGTAAGTCGTGATAGGAAGCCGTTCGCCCCGTACAGTGCGGTTGGCATTCAGCCAAGGAGCGGATTCCATCGTTTTTCCCGTGTCGAGACGTGCGCCTAAGATCGACTGTAAACGACCCTTGAAGCACCTACCACTGGCTGAAACCGAATAGGCTCGCGCCCAACTTGCTTCACCACGCCCTGAATCAATAAAAAGGATACGTCTGAAATTCTCGTCCTCTGGCAAGCTTGTTCTCCGACCCAGCAAGCTGGTGTTGTAGGCACCAGGATCGTCGACGTAAACGCGGTAGTAGATACGCGAAGCATTACCGTTCAGGGCACCGGTGGTCGCCAGCTCATTCTTTTCATGCCAGAGATCGGTGATGAAATCGGTTTCGCGCAGCTCTGCGGAACCAATCAGCATCTGGGAAAACCAGCTAGCCGGCGTCCAGTTATAGGTCACCATTCCCCTGACGGTCATTTGCTCCTGCTCCACATATAACGATCGGTCAGAGTAAAGTCGATGTGACGCCGCCCGTGCACGTCCGTACGCACCAAGTAATTCCCACGCGTCTGCACCTCGTCCCACTTCGCGTGCTGTTGGTTCAAACTCAGCTCGATGTTCACGTCATTAATTCGCTGTTCAAGAAATACCGAGTAGGTGGAGAACTTCCGATCGCTCGCTTGATCCGAACCGAACCAATTATAATGCCGGGGAAATCCGCCAACATCCTTATCCAACGGAGATTGTTTTACACGGAGTGGCGGGTCTTCGATCACGAGGATTTCTTGAGTGGGACAGTGTCGGCATGCGATTTCCCAATCGTCGGGACGCAGAGGTCTATCTTTCTCCAGGCTACGACTATCGGTCGGGTTGGGGAGTTTGACCTCCCAATGCCCTCGGATCAGTAACCGAAATGGTACCACTGGTTTGGGATAGTCACCATGCTCACCTCCCTCAGATCTTCGGCGATATGAAGTTCCTATCACACTTTTTGGCAGTTGTCCTGCTTGTCGGCGGAGGGATTTCGTCGAGTACCGCGGCAGAAATCCGCCTGACCGCACCTCTTCGCGTTTTGGTAGCCGGACTCGAACATGGTCACGCGNNGACGTGATCACGCTCGTGGGTGTGTGGGAGCCTAACGAGGCGGTTTGGTCAAAGTACGGTTCACGTCCGCAGCTCGCATCCGTGCCCCGATTCACGGACCTGAGTGAGGCGCTTGTGGCCGTGAGTCCGGAGGCCGTGTGGGCTTTCTCGGATACACGTACTCACTTGGATGTCGTGCGCGCAGCCGCGCCCCGAAAAATCGATGTCATCGTCGAGAAGCCGCTGGCTATCAGTTGGCGCGACGCCGCGGAAATGAGAACACTCGCTGCCCGCCACGAAACGCTGGTCCTCACTAACTACGAAACCAGCTGGTACCCCTCTTTTACGGAGGCCAAAGCTGCTCTCGCTGCGGACGGAGCAGTTGGGCGTCCCCGCCACCTCTACATTCAGGCTGGCCACACTGGACCGGCCAAACGAGGCACCTCACCCGAGTTTCTCGTGTGGCTACGCGATCCCGCACGCTCCGGGGGCGGAGCTCTTTTTGATTTCGGATGTTACGGCGCCAACTTGGCCACATGGTGGCTGGAAAATCGCGAGCCGGATACCGTGACAGCGTTCCTCTCCCGCTTTGATCCCCAGTCGTATCCCGATTGCGATGACCATGCGACCGTTCAACTGGTGTATGCAGACGTACAGGTTACCTGTGTCGGCTCATGGAGCTGGCCGTATTCGCGGAAAGATGCAGCTCTTTATGGAGAACGAGGCGCTCTCGTGACAGTGAACGATCGCCACTATTCGATTCGAAATGAAAAGCAGACCACGGCAGAATCTCGTGTGGCTAGCACTCCGCGCCGCGACTCTCAACGCTGGTATGCGGAAACGATTCGCGCCGGTCGCGATCCCGTAACCGATCCCAGCTCACTCGCGAACAATCTCATCGTGACGAAAATACTCGAAGCCGCCCGNNCCCGCCGCTCCGCCCTTGAAGGGAAAACGATTCGGCTCTCAGAGATCGACGTAGCAACCGGAGCGCCCGGGAAGTAAGCAAGCTGTGTATGTCAGCGACAGATCCAAAAGCACAGGTCTCGACGATCGTTTCCTACAGTATCCAATGCCCCGCCGCCGAGGCGACGAGAACAATCGCCCACGCCGGCAGACGGCAAACTTCCAAAAGTATAAACGCGACGATGACAGCAAAGATGTCACGCAGGCTCGTGACGCCTTCGCTCCAGACAGGGTGGTACAAAGCAGCGAGCAGGACGCCCACGACTGCCGCATTCGCGCCCCTCNNAAAGCGGCCTGCGCCCACCCCTTGCTGCGCAAAACGTGCCAGAATGGAAGCGCTCCACCAATCAGCATCCAAGCCGGAAGGAAGAGCGCAACCAGCGCCCCCACTCCACCCAACCAAGCGTGCTCCCCGCCTTTAATGATAGTACCGAGATAGGCGGCGAACGTAAACAAGGGTCCAGGTACGGCTTGAGCCGCTCCGTATCCAGCGAGAAAGACGTCATCTGCGATCCATCCCGGCGTCACTACCTCCGCGCGTAACAAAGGTAAAACGACATGACCTCCACCAAAAACTAACGCGCCTGCTCGATAAAATCTATCAAACACCGCCAGCCACGAAAAGCCGGTAGTCTCCGCCGCCAACGGCAAGGCGATCAACAGGGCAGCAAAACTTATCAACACACCTCCAGCCCAAAGACGCTTCTGGCCAGGCTCCGCGGTTGCAGGGTTAAACGGAAAATCCCGTCGATACCAAGTCCAGCCCAGAACCCCTCCCACACAAATCACCGCAAGCTGCGTGACAGCTCCTGGAAGGATCACAACGACTGCGGCAGCGCCCAAAGCCCAGACAAGACGCGGAAGGTCCGGGCNNCCCGCCGCTACCTTCAATCCGTGGAGCCAACCCGCATGCGTGAGGTCGCCCATCGCATGCACGCCATACGCGAAAAGGATCATCAATACCGCTGATGGGAAGGTGAAACACACCGAAGCCAAAAACGCTCCCACCATCCCTGCCCGTTGCATCCCAAGAGCAAAAACGAGCTGACTGCTAGCTGGTCCCGGGAGAAATTGGCACAGCGCAACGAGATCAGCGTAGTGCGCATCTTCCAGCCAGCGGCGCCTTGTGACAAACTCGTCACGTAAGTAACTAAGATGCGCGACAGGACCCCCGAAGGAAATACAGCCGAGCTTTAAAAATGCACACGCGACCTCGAAAAGTGGGCGAGGCTGAGCATTCATCCCAGGGTCGTCTTAGCCACCTGGCGTTGGGCGATACGGACGTCATCACCTACTGAGTCGCGCCACTGCGCTCTTTCGCCGCTCAAGAAGAGGATGTCGTAGGCATTCACGTACGGTTAAACGTCACCGCCAGGGTCGTGAAAGCCTCATCGAAGTCAACGTTCGCCAGGCTTGCCAGCCCAGCTGACGGTTAAGCGAGCTCGCAGGTGTGCAACCTCACCCCATGCCTTCACCCGGCATGCAAGAAGCTCACTTGAAAATCAAGCTACCACAGAGGGAAGAAAAAGAGCCACAGCGAACACGTGGCATGCACTGCCTCCCAGCACAAACCCGTGCCAGATGGCATGGTGATACCGCAGGCGCCTCCAAGAATAGAACACAACGCCCACGGTGTAAAAAAGGCCGCCAGCCAACAAAAGCCCAAGCGCATCGCCCCGAACCGTCGCCATCAGCGGCTTCGCCGCTAAAATCACGAGCCAACCGGAAACTAAGTAGGCCCAAGTCGAATACCGACGAAATCGATCACCAGAACGGAGTTTTAGAATCGCTCCCATCACGCAGATTCCCCAAACCACCGCGAGAAGTGTCCAACCCCAAGCGTTGCGTAGGCTTGTCAAAATGAGCGGCGTGTACGTCCCCGCAATCAAAAGAAAAATAGCCGCATGATCCCATTGGCGAAGTCGCCGCTTACTGCCTTCATTACGCCGGGTGTGATACAAGGTTGAGATGATATAAAGGGAGAGAAGGGTAATGCCGAAAACCGCTACTCCCACAATGTGCCACGCCTCCCCTTGAAAGCTGGCCATAATCACAAGAATCACCAACGCCGCCCCACTGAGAAGGGCGCCAACCCCGTGCGTCAGACTATTGGCAAGCTCTTCCCCCCGACTGTACNNAACCAATCCACAGGGCCGGGGACTACGGAACTTTTCCTCGGTCCATTCCTCTCCCTCAGCGTACACCGTTTTAGGAATGACACATGTTCCCAGCACCCAGTCCGCCAAAGGGAGGCCGAAAAAACCGGAAATCGACTCATTGCAGTCGATCACGGCGTGGTGGCGCAGGTGAAAACCATAGATCGGCTGCCAGAACCAGCCCCAACGGGGATGCGTGATTAACGGCTCCCACGTCTGAAGCGGCCAATGATTCACGGCGTGCAGCACCTCATAAAGAATGAGTGAGTTCACAATCGCAATGTATCCAGCTAAGAACCACGGGATCGTTGGCATCACGAGGTGCAACGCAACAAACAGCGGAGTGAGTCCAAGCGCGAAAGCCGCCATGGTGTACCACGGAAAGAATGCCGCCTCGTGCTGCTCTTCGTGCTCGATCGGAAATTTGTTCTCGATACAAAGCATGGTTTGACCTGCACGAACAGGTTTGCGAGTGATCCGCGTCAGAGCATGATGCCGGGTGTGCTTCCGATAAAATCGCCGCAGAAAAGGGATCGCTGACGTATGCAAAATGTAGCGATGGAAAAAATACTCGACGAAGCACACCACCAAACTAATCGCGATAAACGCTCCCGCCAAGCGCACGGGTGACGAAGTAAGCTGGCTGGCCGAAACATCAGGAGCAATCCACCTCAGCACGCCCAAGATTCCCGCCAGCGAGCCCGCCACCGTAATGAAAAAAAGGGGGAACGAGAACCGTTCGTGGCGGGGCAGAGCAATCGGCGAAAACGTCATGGAGCCCTCTATTTAACCGCTAACCAGACTCAGGAGCAAACTCCAATCACTCTATCATCCGTCGCAGGGAAACTTCCGGAAAAGTGAAATCGATGCTTGCGCCGCTCGACAAACCAGACTTGGTAAGCGCTGTTAGAGCGTTAGCGTTAGTCGAGAATTTGATTCGCGTTAGAGAAAGGTTCGCAGGTTTCGTCAGCGACTTCCCTGGAGTCACACTCGATAAGTAAATGCAGTGCTCTGAGCTTGGTTGGGTTACCAGCCTGTTGAGAGCATGTCTGTCTGTAGTGGCAGCGTTAGGGCTGAATCGCAATTAGCTCATATTCACTTGNNTGGGCAATCATCGTCCCAATCCGGGCCGAACGCAGGTACGGAGAGCCGTGCTTTGCCGTGGCCGTGCGAGCGGGCGTAACCGTCAGGCTTTGGTCTCTACCATGAAACTTAATCACCTGCTCCAACAACGTTCCCTGCTTCTTCGGCAAACACGACTGGCCAACGTGGCCTTTGTCTTTACCGAACTCGGCCGATTCGCCGACCGTATTGCTCGCGGTCAGCTTCGTGGCCAGACGACCGTATACCTGGCTGATCCTGACGCGCAGCGAGCGTGGCCGACATGGGTGGCAGAGGAAGGAAGTCAGTCGGTCCTCGATGAGCACTTTGTCGATCAAGACATCCTCGATCTCGCCGACCTCTTGATTTTTACCGCCGCCCACGATCCTCAAAAATCCTTCACCTTCCGTCTCGAGGAGTTTGAGGCTCGCTTCCGATCCGCTTTGCGCCGCGAACTCCAAGCAGCTGGCGTGGAGGTCCCCAGCGCAACCGAGCTCACTGAGGGGATGAATCACGAGTAGGGGAAAAGTCTCTACACACCGGCTCGAAGAAACTATCTTTGATTCAGGAAATAGTCGTCGCCTAGGCGACGACCACCTGGGCAATCGACTACTCTATCANNCTAGCCGAGAAAAAAGGGCGCTTGAACTCCAACTTTCACAATTAGTCCTTGCTAAATACGCGATACCAACGACGGTGCAGGAGTCGTATCCGACGTTTAGATGTTAGTGATTGGTGGGTCTTCATGAGAGCTTAGGGTTCTGCTGATGATTCGAAATCCGATTCCCGGGAACTCTCTGACAAGCACGAAGCCTACGAAAAATATAATCACATGAACTCCAAACTTTACGTTGGAAATCTCTCCTTCAACACCAGCGAAGCCGAACTGCGCGAAGCTTTTGGCGCCTTCGGCAACTTGACAGATGTCTTCGTTGCTATGGATCGTGAAACTGGCCGTCCTCGCGGATTCGCCTTCGTCACCTTCAGCACG
>DKKJ01000249.1:41780-54903 GCA_002455175.1 Opitutaceae bacterium UBA6669 | reverse complement strand
CGCCTCCACACCAAGACCAACTTGATGGAGGAGTTGGCCAAGATTCGCCGGGTGCTCCAGAAGAATGACCCCACCGCACCGCACCATAGCTGGTTGGTAGTGGATGGATCCCTCGGGAGCAACTCGATCGAGCAGGCCAAAATTTTCCATAAGAGCTTTGGCCTGACGGGGCTGGTCGTGACCAAACTCGACGGGACAAGTCGAGGCGGCGCCATCGTAGGCATCTGGAGAGAACTGAAACTGCCCATCTACTTTCTCGGTCTTGGTGAACAAGCCGAAGATCTCCAGCCTTTCGAAATCGATTCCTACGCGAAGGCGGTCTTTGGTATTGAAGAGTAGTCAGTCAGGCCTCGTTGATCAGCCCCTCGCCGCTGTTATTTCATCGGTCGCTGATAATCGAACTCCATACCAGGGTTGATCACCACTTTGACTTCCCGCCCCGCGCGAATGTTATCGGCCTGTTCGTACCAATTCGTGCGGTCATAAGGAACAAATTTGAAGAGTGAGGCATTGAGAACTACTGCCATCATGAGGCCTACCATAGCCGCACCTCTGATCCATCGATTGATTGGTAGCGGCAGCAGACTAACCAACGTCCAAAGGACTACGATCTTCGGAATAACGAAATAGCGATCGCCGTTGTGGAGATCGCCGAACATCAAAAGATCAAAACGAACGCGTAGGGCGCTCACCGCAAGCAACGCAAATGCAAAGGCGAGCAGCATGAACAAATGAGTCCGGATCGGTTTAGCAAACGTCACGGCCATCCCCAAGCAAATCACCCCGATAGCACCGATTGAAATCGCGGTGAATTGGGAAAATGTTTTCACGAGATTTCCCAGAAACACGTGTTCGAAACGAAGCGATAGGTTTGCCAGCAACATCTGAAGCGAAAAAACCCCAGCCGGCCCCGGTTGATAAGAACTACGTGAAAGAACCATGGCCTGGATGCCCGCCACGCCCAAAGAGATACCCAGGAGAATAAATGAGACTCGGGTTCGCCGCGCCCAAGCACGAATCGACATGAACGGTATCAGTAAAATCAAGAAAGGGCCTGATAGCCCGGAAAGAACAATCGTCCCAACATCCAAACACCAATCGCCTCGCGTGACCGGATCACGCTTGAGCAACATCAGCAGCAAACCCAGCGCGGCGATCCACTGAGCATTGGTGGGATTGAGAAAAACCTCACCTGAGTGGGGAACGAGCACCACCACCAGCGCAATTAGGGGTTTATTGGGAAGATCGAGTCGTGGAGAAAGCGCGCTCCACATCACGCCGAGCGTCACCAACAAAGAACCACCAACAAACACTCCGGGCTGCACCACCGGATCGAGCGGAGCAGCGATCATCGCAATCAACCTTGGGATCGCATGCAGATATCCTGAGTACTCAGCCCTCAAGGCACCCCAACCGTGAAGCTGAGCCTGCAGAAGAAAAATGAAGTCTTCCGCCCAGAATTGAGGAAATAGAAATGCGTCAGGACGCCTTAAGAACAGAATAGCAACAGCGGCAAGAGTGACCCACGTTGCCGTGAGTCTGAGGTTGGACTGCAGGCGCATTCGAGGAACATGCCATGGTCACTTACCGCTTATGCAGTTCCAAGGAAAATCTCGTTCTCCTAAACACGCTCCGACTGCAGCCAGACGCGCCGTTGCCGCACAACGTGCGCGTCGGACCCACCATCCGTTAAAACGCCAGTTGCACGCCTGCCGTTAAGCCTCGGCCCGCCAGCGGCACCATCTCCTTGAGATAGGAGGTGTGGGGGCGGATCTCTTCATCCGCTAGGTTCGTCCCCCGAAGAAACCAATCCAACGTCACCGCGCCCACCGTCGCACGATAGTTCAGGTACGCACTGACGAGAGTGTAGCCATCTGTCGTGCTTTCGTTGGCGGCAACTCGGGNNGGCTTTGTCGAGCGACTCGCTGTACACTGGTGCCAGCAGAAAAATTGCCGCTGAACCAATCCAGACCCGCCCCGCCCCGCAGCGCTGGGATCCGAGGAAGAGGACGCCCACTGCCGTCCTCCGCCCGGGTGAAATCTCCCATCACACGCACATCAAGTTGATGACGAGTTCCGGTATGAAGGTGGAAAATCGCTTCTAACTCGGCACCCCAGAAATCCGCGTCGGTCTGAGTATAGGCATAGACCGGAAGTTCATCCTCGGTCTCATCGGTGGGATCCGCATAAATGTACCCCCGAAACTGATTCGCGTACAGGCTCGCGGAACCCGTCACCCACCCCGCAGTGCGGCGCAGACTGATCTCCATGCCCAGCGATTTTTCCGTGCGCAACGTAGCATCACCGCGCTCGTAGCTTTGCGTGCCAACGTGGGGACCGTCTGCAAAAAGCTCCTGGGCATTCGGCCCGCGCTCCGTGTGGCTCACTGACAGAGCCAAAACATAGGGCTCAGCCATGGCCCAAACCAATCCCGCACTCGCACTGAGCGTATCTTCGGTCCGGTTCACCGGACGGTCTTTTAACTCGATTTCTTGATGCTCATAACGGCCGCCCCACTGCCACGTGAGCGATCCTGTTTTCGCCTCTTCCGCCAGAAAGAAGGCTTGGGTCTTAGTTTCAGAGGGCTCGAGAAACGCTTCCTCACCTAGCGCCGCAAATTTTCCACGAGAAACTTCCAAACCCATCGCACCTTCGAAGCCGGCGAGAGGGCGATGGAGCGCCTCAGCTCGCAGGTTATAGCCACGATGAGTGAAGACTGTGCCGATCTCCTCGCCCTCTAGCTCTTGATGGCGGTAATCGGCATGGCCTACTTTAAACCGGAGAGCGGACACCAGACCATCGTCGCGGCGCAGCTCTCCCTGTACGTCGACCCGCCGTTGCCGAAGATCGATCCTCACGGGTGCTTCATCGTGGGCCTCTTCGTCATGACCTTCTTCTTCATCCTCGTGCTCATGCTCCTCGGAGTGAGCATGACTATGCCCAGGCACACCATACAGCGTGTTGAAGCCACTGTAAGCCACGCCCAATGAGGCATGGCGGGATACCCAAGAAACGCCGACCGCGCCTCCGTCAGAACGTACCTGCGAATTGGGCACAAAACCTTTCACTTCACTTTCATCCTCATGATCGTGCTCGTCATCATGCTCATGGTCGTGCTCCGCATGTTCCTCAGCCCGAAGACGTGCACTTTCGGCGAACCCCGGTATTTCCACGTTGCCGCTCGTCCGACGAAATCCGTCAACATGAAGAACCAAGGCGCTGTCCTGATTCTGCAGGAGGGCCACGTGCGCCACTCCGCCGTAGTTCCTTTGATTAGTTGCGGTTCCATACCCTGTCTCGACCGAGCCCGCGATACGGCGCTCAGGAATCTCCGTCTCGATGCGATGGGTGATGACGTTTACCACTCCACCAACGGCAGAACTGCCGTAGAGCAATGAAGCGGGTCCTCGGACCACTTCAATGCGTTTGACGAGGAACGGTTCCACACTGACCGCGTGNNTCAGAGAGGGTATCTCCCAAGGTGGGTTGCCGTTTCATTTGCAGCGCGCGGCCGGTCAACACCGTAGTTGCGGAGACCAGCTCAGCTTGATTGCGAGGCAAGGGGGTGGCGGTGACCACCATGTTCTCCAAATGAACATGATCATCGCCGGGCACCGGGCTCACCGGTATTAATTGGGCGCTCGCCGTAGCCGAGGCCGCCAAAAAGCAGGAAAAGGTAAATGAGTAAAAAGGTTTCATCGCTCGTAGAGCAGTCGTCAGGTCAACATAAAGGCACGGTCAGTCCGTCGCCTTGCCGGCAAGAATCGCCGGCAGATCTTGGGTGAACATCACCCCCACATCACCAAGATCACCTGCGCGCGCGNNTGTCCGTGCACTGGCACGAACTTAACGTCCCCGATCTGATTCACGCTAAAGCGTCAAACCAAAGACCCAACGGAGCCAACGCGCAGGCCGCTTGGGGGTGGCCCGCGTTCTGGTTGACGTAAATACCGCGGTGTTGACAAACAAAGCTCAGCCGGAAGCCGCAAGGAAAGAACGGCCTCTCGCCGCTCGTAAACACCCACGACCAAGCCCGTCGGACCTGTCTCGATTCCTTGCGAAAACAACTCGATGACACAGCCAGCGTCCGTGTCCGCCATTGGGAGACCCGAAAAATCGCCTCCCACGTGGGGCGCGCTGTCTCCATGTCCATGGCACACCGCCCGATCGCCTGTTCCGTGAACATGGCTCAAATCGCTCGCGTGCAGCCAAGCATGGACGTCTGGAGAAACCGCCAGTAGTCCCAAGGCCACTACCAAACCCACGGACGCATACGCCACCCAACGCTGCCACAGCGTGGGTTGGATGCGGCGAGANNATGCGGTGGGGATGATCATGAAAACGTGAGCGCGAAAAATCAGCGAGTTCGAGACCTACTCAGGCCATGCACGACTTGAATGCTTCCGTCAGCGCGGTGCGATCAAGGTTTTTCCCAATGAAAACAAGGGTGTTGGTGCGTGGATCTTTGCCCCACTCACGGTCGAACTTGGCATCAAAGAGCATGTGAACGCCTTGGAACACCAGCCGCTTCTGCGTGCCTTTGACCGAGAGGACGCCCTTCATCCGATAGATATCTCCACCTTTGGTCTTGAGGAGTTCGCTAATCCACTGATTGAGCCGACCGCCATCGAGGTCGCCGGGCAAACTGATGCCCACACTCGAAACATCGTCGTCGTGAGAATGGTGGGAATGAACCGNNATCCTGCTGCCAGCCGGGGCGCGCATTCTGGCCCATCACCGCAATGTGCAGCGGAGCCTCTCCATGCTGTTCGAACACGGCATAAAACCCAGGGGCGTCGATTTTCAGCCGATAGGTCCCCGCACCTTCTTTCAACTGAAGGCGCTGCAAGGTGGCTCCCGGGACAATCACATCGCCGGGCGCAACTTTATTCTCCCAATCCGAAAACAACACCGCCGCTCCTTCACGCGCCGCCGCGATGTCTTTTTCTTCAAGCGACTTCACGGGCATCACCACGATGTCCATTTCGTTCTCATTGCCATGATGATGGTGGTGATGTCCGTGATGTGCGTGTCCTTGACCCATGGAATCAATCTGCCATGGATTGAATGGATCAGCAACTTTTGCTAAGTCATTTGCATGTCAAAATCNNATGGTCGTGATCGCAATGGCCGATCTCCAACGTGTGCGTGCCCTGCGGCAGAGCATAGACGCCCGCCCATTCGAAGGGATACTCCGTTTCCAGGAAATCAGGATCGATCTCCGTCGCCCGTGAAAGATTGAAGCCACCGACGTCGAGAACCGCGGACAGGGGCACCTGGGCATTCTGCGTGCGGTGCACTTTCGCCGCTGAATTCATTTTACGAATACGTGCCTCCAGCGCATCGAGGTCCGCCGACGACACGAGGTCGGTCTTGCTCAAAATGAGTACATCGGCGAAAGCGATCTGCTTCTTCACCTCAGGGGAGGTGTCGATGTGTTGAATGACGTGCTTGGCATCGACCACGGTGACGATCGCATCGAGGCGGAAGCGGGTGCGCATCTCGTCATCCGTGAAAAAGGTCTGCGCCACCGGACCAGGATCCGCCAAGCCGGTCGTCTCGATCAGAATACCGTCCAACTTGTCTTTGCGTTTCATCAAACGCCCCAGAATGCGGATGAGATCTCCCCGAACCGTGCAGCAAATGCACCCATTGTTCATCTCGAAGATCTCTTCNNGATGAGAAGGGTCGTCTTGCCAGCTCCGAGGAAGCCAGTGAGGACGGTGACAGGGATGGACGTAGTGGACGAGGACATGGGACAGGAAGAAGAGGCTTCGCTAGCCCAACAAATGCGTCAAGCAACGCAATCGCCCACGCCGTTTGCGACTTATCGAACCCCGTTTCAGCTCTCAGTCTTGAGCTTCCCGCTAGCCGTTCCTTTGCGTCTTCGCTGATACACCACCCAGAGGGCAGCCCCTGCCAACAAAATGGCCCCGTAAGCGGACGGCTCCGGGACGGGAGTCAGTACGGACGTGGTGGAAGAAAATCCCTGCCACGAGGGGTCGCTCGACGACCATGCGCTGGCCGCAGCCTGGGCGCGGGCGGCGTCACGCGAAACCTNNGCCCAACCTCGGTCCTGCTGCACAGCCAGCGTGTCTACCGCTCGACTCCACTGCGCCGTCGTCAAGGCCCGTTGCCCCGCGGTCGAAGCACGCACCTCCGCTGCGAACGGTATGGCCCCTGCCGCATTTGACCCAAAATCCATGATTGCCCCGCCGCCTACAGCAGGCGTCCCGGGACCAGAGCCCCCTCCCTCCGCTTGGGCATAGAGCTGCCGACAGACCGATGCACAAAGCAAGACGGTCAGGAGGAACAGCTGGAATGATGTTCCGCGACGCTTCACCGACACTTAAAAGAACGGTCCCCGTCACCCCCTCGCCAGCCAATTTTGAGCCAGCATCATGCGTATTAGTACGGTCTTCCCCATCTTGCTCATCACTAACGTTAGCTAGAGAGGCACTCACGCGTTCGTAAAAAAACCCACGTTTGCCCCGTCGCATCTTCCTCAAGGTCTTAGCCTAGCAACGAAATGCCGTACAGCCAACCGAGCCGCCTCAGGCTAATGTCACCTCAACCACCGAGATAACTCATTTCCGCTTTGGGACGGATATCACCCGAAGCCAAAACCTCCGCGCGCTCATCGCTGTAGCGATCTCGACGACCTTGCCACACCCGCGCCAAGTACCGGTCCAGCTCGGCGTCGTCGGCTCCCGCCCGCAGGGCTCCAAGCACATCCCAGCCAAGGGCCGCAAACAGGCAGGTGAAAAGGCGCCCATCCGCCGATAACCGCGCTCGGTGACAATCCCGACAAAAGGGCTCCGTCACCGAGCTGATCAGGCCGATTTCGCCACCGCCGTCCTGATAGCGATAACGCGCGGCGACTTCCCCGCGGTACGCAGGGCCCACCGGCTCCAAAGGCCATTGTGCGGACAAGCGATCTACCACCTCCCGCGCCGGGACTACTTGATCCTGGCGCCAATGGTTGGTGTTGCCGACATCCATAAACTCTATGAAACGCAACGGCAGTCGCCTCTCGCGAAAATACGCGGCGAGTTCCAACAACTCCCCATCATTCACACCACGCTGCACCACGGTGTTGATCTTCACGCGCAAACCGAGTCGCGAAGCCGCGTCGATCCCGCGAAGCACGCGATCGACCTTAAAACCCAAGCCGTTCATGCGCCCGGCTGTTTCCTGCCGAAGNNCCCCGCCTCCAACAACGCCGAAGCGCGTTGCTCCAAAAGCCAACCGTTGGTGGTCAGAGCCACATCCTTCACCGCAAGCTGACGCTTAAGGCCACGGATCAATTCCGGCAAATCAGCCCGCAAAAGCGGTTCGCCACCCGTCAGTCGAATTTTTTCCACCCCAGCCCGCACGAAGGCTCCAGCAATTCTCATCAACTCACCCAAGGTCATGAGTTGCGGGTCCTTGAGGAAGGCATACCCGGGGCCAAAAACCTCCTTGGGCATGCAATAAGGACAGCGGAAATTGCAGCGATCCGTCACCGAGATACGCAGATCTCGGAGTGGGCGGTCATAAGTGTCGACAGGGCCTGACGTGGGCATTTTTAAAGCCGGGCTCACGTGGCCCAGCCGAACTCACCAAGGAGCAGGACACAGAAAATGCAAGCCGCCCACGAAGCCTACCATCCTACGTTCTTCACAATCCATACCGGCACCGACGTCGCGATTGGAATGCGCCGACGGTCCTGATTGACTCACCTTATGCTTCTTTCCCCCTCCGATGCAGCACAGCGAATTCTCGCTTCCATCGTGCCCCTTCCCAGCGAAGATTGCGCCCTGGGTTCCGCCCACGGTCGGGTCGTAAGGAAAGACCTGCATTCAGACCGGGCTCTGCCACCGTTTGACCGGGTGACGATGGACGGTTACGCCACCCGTTCTCGCGTTTTTGCTGCCGCTGCCATCGACGCGCCGATCACCCTCAAGGTACAGGGAGCCCCCCAAATGGCGGGTATGATCGCTCGCTCTCTCCCCGAAGCCGATGATACCTGCATCGAAGTGATGACGGGCGCCGTGCTTCCCCAGGGGGCCGACTGCGTTGTTCCTTACGAAGACACCCAACGAGAACCCAACGCCTCCGTCATCACTTTGCCTCCGGGTTCAGCTCAGAAATTTCGCGAGGGTACCTTTGTTCATCGTCGCGGCTCCGATTTACCCGCCAACAGTGTCATCGTAAAGGCCGGCACCCGTCTTTCCGGTCGAGAAATCGCCGTCGCCGCCGCCTGCGGGCACGCCGGGGTGCGCGTTTCAGCCCTTCCACGGCTAGCAGTTTNNATTGGTCGACATCAGCTCAGCTGTCGCGCCTCACCAAATCCGTCGCAGTAATGACATCGCCTTACGCGCCACCCTGATTCAAGCCGGCTACTCCTAC
This sequence comes from Opitutaceae bacterium UBA6669, assembly GCA_002455175.1. Taxonomy (GTDB): domain Bacteria; phylum Verrucomicrobiota; class Verrucomicrobiia; order Opitutales; family Opitutaceae; genus UBA6669. The sequence continues at coordinate 46,512 of DKKJ01000249.1, read as the reverse complement.
GTAGACAGTAGTCACCTCCGCGATGTCCCTGCGGAAATTTCTAACGGACTCGGCCGTCTGCTAGCGTCCTGTGATGCGTTGATCATCACGGGGGGCGTCTCCAAAGGACGGCACGATCACATTCCGTCCACGTTGACGGCTCTAGGTGTCACCGCCGTCTTCCACGGCGTCGCCCAGCGGCCAGGAAAACCGTTCTGGTTTGGAATGAGTCCACGCCGCAAGCCGGTCTTCGCCCTCCCCGGCAATCCGGTTTCGTGCTTCACCTGCCTTCATCAGTATGTCTTGCCCGCGCTTCGCTCGATGAGCGGACTGCCACCGCAGCCCCCTCACTGGGTGGTGCTTTCCCAAGAGTTTTCCGCCCTGCCTAAGATGACGAGTTTCGTTCCGGTGCACCTCCGCTCCCAAGCTGATGGACGCGTCCTCGCTCAACCGGACCCCTTCAACACCTCAGGCGATTTCGCGGGCTTGGTAGGGACCNNCTACATCACACTTCCCCCCCGCGCCCAGGCCTACGCAGCCAACGAGGTTGCCGCCTTCACGCCGTGGGTCTAAACCCGGTCTGCCAGATGAAACGTGGCCTCGGCTCGTGCTGATCACCTCTGATTCCTTATCTTATGCTCACTCACATTGATGCCCAAGGCCGGCCCGCCATGGTCGGAGTGGGTGATAAAGCCATTACGCGCCGGATGGCCCGCGCAGTCGCTCGGGTTCATCTACCCGCACCGCTCGCTGCGCACTTGCAGGATAACGACATCGCCACGAAGAAGGGCTCAGTTTTCCANNGCCGGCATCATGGGAGCGAAACGCACCAGCGACCTCATCCCGCTTTGCCACCCGCTTCCCCTGAACGACTGCAAAGTAACCCTAACGGCCCAGCCTCCCTTCGCGGACGGCTCTGCCGAAGTGGTGATCGAGTGTCGCGCCGAAACCGAGGCGCGCACCGGTGTGGAGATGGAAGCGCTGACCGGAGCTTCCGTCGCCGCCCTCACGCTCTATGACATGGGCAAAGCGCTCACCCACGACATTGTCATCAAAGAGATCCGCCTGCTGGAAAAAACGGGCGGCAAGAGCGACTATCTCGCTCCTTAGCCCCATGCCTTCCGTCCGCCTCTCTTACTTCGCCCTGCTGCGCGAGCAACGCGGCCTTTCCCAAGAAACGGTGGTGACGTCCGCCGCCACACCGGGAGAGCTCTACCGCGAACTCGCTCAACGTCACCGCTTCTCCCTTCCCGTGGATCGTGTTCGCGTCGCCATCGATGGAGAATTCACCGCTTGGGACACACCCCTGCGCGACGGAGTGGAACTGGTCTTCATTCCTCCCGTGGCCGGTGGATAAAAATCGTGGCCATCTTCGGGCAACCACCACAGGTCTTCTGATCTTTGCATGTCTCTGAACTTCCGTCTTTCCCACGACCCTCTCGATCCTACCGCTCTCGCGCAGACGTTGCTCGACATGCGTGCGGGTGCCTTTGTCGAGTTTCAAGGCTGGGTCCGTAACCACAACGAAGGACGACCGGTCGAAGCTCTCGATTACGAGGCCTATCCTGCCCTGGCCGAAAAAGAAGGAAGCCGCATCCTTGCCGAAGCCGCTTCGCGATTTGCTCTGCTTGGAGCCGGGTGCGTCCATCGCGTCGGTGCCCTGCAGCTCGGCGACATGGCAGTTTGGGTCGGCGTCACATCGGCCCATCGCGGCGCTGCCTTCGACGCCTGCCGCTGGATTATCGACGAGACCAAAGCACGCGTTCCCATCTGGAAAAAAGAGCACTACGTCGGCGGCTCCACCCAGTGGATCAACTGCGCCGTCCGTGGAGAGTTCGCGGACGATCCCTCCGCGCCTCCGCGTTCGCCTTCCTAAACGCGCGGCGACCGTGCGGAGGACGCTCGCGGCAAGGTAGCGTGTTGTTGCGTCCATTGGCCCGGCGCCACGCCAAAACGGCGACGGAAGAGCCGATAAAAATGCGAGGTGTCACCAAAGCCACAGGAGAACATCGCCCCGAGGATCGAGTGCTCGCCGCTTCCTAGTAGCTTCGCAGCGTGCACCAAGCGCATCTCTGTGAGATAGTCGTTGAGGGTATGACCGGTGATTTTGCGAAATAACTCGGTCAATCTCCGTCGCGAGACCCCTGCCCGAGCCGCTGCGCGNNGCGATCGACCGTCCAAACTTCATAAAAAGCTTCCGCCAGCTCGGCTACGACCGCCTGTACACGCTGCTCCGAAGACCGCTCTGACTCCACCACCGGCAAACGGGCCAACAGAACCAAGCTCTGCATCGTCAACGCGTGAATCATCGCAGAACCACCGAGTCGCGGGTGCGCCTGCTCCAGAAGCGCTTGCCGCCAACGCCCCTCCAATCGCTGACGCGACGACCGCTCGAGCCACAAGCGGCTGCCCGGCATCTGCGTCAAGGTCTGCCATACCTTGCCGCCTTCCGCGTCCGCCTCCAACAATCGCGGCTCAAAACACAGCAGCAGCAGGGTGGCTGGCTCGACGTCTTGAAGTTGGTGGGGACGCCCTGCCGGAATTGCTAAGATACTCCCTGCAGGAATTGCCTTCGCCTCCTCGGTTTGCTCGTCACCCTGCCACGTCACGCTCCCTTTCAAGACGTAGACCAGCTTATGAAAAGGATCCGCCCGTTTTGCCATCCGGAAGTCTGCTTCGTGCACGCTCTCCGCAAATAGCACGCCTCCAATGGGCAGCGAGACAACGAGCGGGCGTGAAACCTTCATTTCGATAAAAAATTGCCCGATCGCCAACTGAGAGCAAGCGGGACTCACCGAATCGAAAGATTTGTCGCTCTTTCCTCAAACATCACCCCCGTTCTTCCATTTCACTTTTATCCAGTCACTTACGACTTCCTTCTTTAAACTGGAAAAAATGCGTAAAAGCTCCGCGCCCTAAATCCGCGTTGGGGGCAGTGAGCCGATGGGTGAGAAAGTCAGCTACGGGTGCGACCTCGTCCCTCCGTCTGGCCATCGTCCACTCCCTCTCATGCTCCTCCTCGCTGCCAGCGCCCTCAGTCGCGTTAAAGAAATTCCACCCGAAGTGTGGAAGTACGTGGCCATCACGGTGGTGGCCATTATCGCGCTGGTGTTAATTGTCCGTAAGTTAGCAGGTACCAACAAGATCTGGCTCACCATTATCGCCGGGGTAGTGATATCTATTGTGGGATTTCAGTGCGTCTACGAGCGCAACGAGCCCAAGTTTCTGACGCCCATTGTCGACAAGATCGCTCCGTTCTTTCCCAGTAAGATCGACTACAACGCGACTCAGAAAAAAGACGTGAAGATGTAGGTCTGGCCCGAGCGGAGTACTTAACGCTCATCGCAGGACGTAAATAAGAGATTGGCCGCGACTCTCCCGTCTGCCTAGCTCACGGACTCGCGTATGCCTAAGTCACACTCCGACATCGGACTCATCGGCCTGGCGGTCATGGGTCAAAACCTCGCGCTGAACATCGCCGACCACGGCTTTCAGATTTCGGTTTATAACCGCACCACGGAAAAGACCGACAAGTTCGTCGCCGAGAACCCCAACACACCGGGCGGCCTGGTGGGCACCCGCACGTTGGAAGAGTTCGTTCAATCGCTCTCCAAGCCCCGCAAGGTGATCATCCTGGTCCAGGCTGGCAAAGCCACCGACGCGGTGATCGACGGACTTGCTCCGCTTTTCGAAAAAGGCGATATCATCATCGATGGCGGTAACGCTCTCTGGACGGATACGATCCGCCGCGAAAAAGCCCTCAAAGAAAAAGGCCTCCGCTTCATCGGTTCCGGCGTATCCGGCGGCGAAGAAGGCGCGCGTTTTGGTCCCTCTCTGATGCCAGGCTGCGATGTCGATGCCTGGAAAGAAATCAAACCGATCTGGCAAGCCGTCGCCGCCAAGGTCGACGCCAAAACGGGCAAACCCATCCCCGGCGCCAAACCCGGCCAACCGGTCAAGGGCGGCGTTCCGTGCACCGCCTACTTGGGCGAAAACGGCGCAGGTCATTATGTGAAGATGGTTCACAATGGCATCGAGTATGGTGACATGCAGATGATCTGTGAGGCGTACGCGCTCATGCAGGGTCTGCTCGGTCTCAAGCCCGCCGAGATGGGCGAAATTTTCAGCGAGTGGAATCGCGGCAACCTCGACAGCTTCCTGATCGAAATCACCGCCGATATCCTCAAGCAGAAGGACCCGGCAAACAAGAAGAAGGCTTTCGTGGATGTCGTGCTCGACACTGCCGGTCAAAAAGGCACCGGTAAATGGACTTCGGTCAACGCACTCGATATGGGCGTGCCCGCTCCGACGATCGCTGAATCGGTGTTTGCTCGTTTCATTTCTGCGATCAAGGAAGAGCGCGTGGCCGCTTCCAAGATCCTCAAGGGACCCAGCAAGAAATACCGCGGCTCGAAGAAGGCCTTGATCGAAGCGATCCGCGATGCGCTCTACTGCTCCAAGATTTGTTCCTACGCTCAGGGCTTCCAACTGATGCGTACCGCGCAGAAGGAATACAACTGGAAGCTCAACTTCGGTGAGATCGCCCAGATCTGGCGTGGCGGCTGTATCATCCGCGCCGCGTTCCTTCAGAAGATCACCGAAGCCTACGCCCGCAAGCCCGACCTCGCCAACCTCCTCCTCGATCCGTATTTCAACAAGACGGTCAAGAAAGCGCAGGAAAACTGGCGCAAGGTTGTCTCGCTCTCCGCCGAATGCGGCGTACCGGCTCCGACGTTCTCGTCAGCACTGGCCT
>DKKJ01000249.1:40600-41731 GCA_002455175.1 Opitutaceae bacterium UBA6669 | reverse complement strand
CTCACCGCCGACGGCCTGCGCCCCTACGTCTCAACGGACCTGATACACCTCCATCAGCACCACGCCTTGTGGGGTCACGTCACTATAGGCATGCGCGGTGTAAGCTCCCGGAGGCAGCGTCACCACAAGAGCAGGATCTTCACTCCCATCAACCACGNNCCGCGCTGCGACCATAGCAGCGATAGGATCGTCATTGCGACCCACCACGTCTGCCAGTTTACGACCCTCCGCGTCAAAGAGCCTCAGGCCGACGTTCTCCAACGTTTGCGCTACTCCAAATTTCTTCAAGCTTGGCCCCGTCGCCCGCACCAACACCGTCTGCGCCGCATTTCCCTTTATCNNAGGAGCGGCTCGAGAGATTCACTAGCCTCGGCCCGCTTCCCTGCCCGTCGGAGGCATCGTAAACCTCCGCCAACGCGTTCCCGGCGTCCGTCCCCGATACCTGCAGGGTGTAGCCACCAGAAGACAGCGCCGTCTGAAGAATAGCTGCATCCTTGCTCGAAGGATTCTTAATCGGAAATGCCCCGACTTGAGCCGAGGTCAGCACCACGCTTTGGCCACCGCCCCAATCGTCGTTGCTGCCGACAATTAAGTCACCTTTGCGCAGCGTCACCTGGGGATTCGTCATGAATTCCTTTACCTCAAAATCTTCCAGCGCAGGCCCGATTCCTCGGCCTAAAATAGACGCTTGGCTCCCTGCTTCACCTTCTTGCACCACGAATCCGAGAATCAGGCTTTGCTCACCACCCCCAGCAAAACTCCGCGCCGACACATTGTGAAGACGACCCGTCGAGGGTGTTGTCAAAACATTCAATCGAATAACGGCACCAAACTGCTCCACCCCATTGAAAACCTTGACTTCATGCAACCCTGCATCGGCGGACGACACCGAAGGCAGGTACAATGTAAGTGTATCTAAGTTATACCCACTCGTTGGCCAGAATTGAGGGAGTGACCAAGGAACCCCATTCCTGCGATAGTCGAATTGCATCTGCTCGCCCGTTACGTAAAAACTCATGGCGACACTTTGGCCGGCCGAGACCGTGATCTCCGGAATCGAAGCGACAATCGTAGGCGAAGCTAGGATCGTAAGTCGTCCTGCCACGTGGTCTTCAGTCCCATACGCATTGC
>DKKJ01000249.1:0-40548 GCA_002455175.1 Opitutaceae bacterium UBA6669 | reverse complement strand
CGCGATTGTCCCGCCACCTTCCGACGGTAAAAAGCGCACAATCGGAGAGTCACTGCTTCCTACTCCAGGACTGGCTCCACTCGAAATGATCTTCCCTTCATGAACGACGACCATGCCCTGATAGGAAGACTGTCGCCGGAACTGAAATGTGTTCACGCCTACCTTGCCGAGCGCGACGTCAGCAAAGGCACCTCCAACCACGCCGAGATGAGCCGACAACGTCGCCGAAAGAGCTAACGCTCCGGTAGCGTCGATATATCTTATTCCAACCACACCCCCCGCAGCTCCGAGCGTCTGATCCCCCAGGAAAAACACGCCTCCATCGCTCAGGAGGGAATAGGTATACCCAGAACCGTAAGGAAGCGGCGGCAACACCCGGACTTGCGACTCTCCATTGGGCCAATGCCAAGACACAGTGTTCCCTGCCAGTTGGACTACCGCATCTCCCTCCACGACCCGAAACGTCTGGAGCGACGGCAGGCGAGGAATCGCAAACCCTAAATCTCGTTTCCCTTCTGCACTCCAGCGCACAATCTTACCCTCAGCAGTCTCGCCGTACAGACGCCCCAAACGGTCAACCTGCATCGAGCGCAACGACAACTCAGTCCAGGGAATCGGCGTGAAGGTAGGATCCAAAAGTCCTTGGGGAGTCAATCGACTCACCTCGTGTCGGCGCGCGATCACAATGCCTCCTTCAGGCTGCACGCCCAGTAGCCAAGGAACCGTGGAGACAGGAACGTCATCAGCCGACGGATCATAACGGAACGAGGAGTCCACCCTCCCGTTCGCTAGAATTCGCACTAGGTTGTAATCCGCGGCCCTCAGTTTTAGTTGATCGACGACGTCAAAGTGGCCCGCCAGCAGATAACCGCCGTCTGACTGTGGCAGAATCTCCCTCACAACTCCTGGGGCGGAAATACGCGGGGCAAATCTCGAATCCACGGTACCCGAACTGCTGATACGAGTGACGCGTGCTCTCTGCTGCAAACGCTCCGACGTCACCGCATTCGGCGTAAGGAGCGACAACCCGTCCCAGGAAGAAAAAGCGGAGGGCGACGACGGGATGAGCGCGGATTCTGAAAGAGTCAGATTAAATTCGGGATCGATCGTACCATCCGACCGCAATTTCCGAAAACTCTGCGTACGCGAAGCCGTGACTTGCTCGCTCAAATAAAACTCTCCTCGGGTCGAAGCCCTCAGAACAAAGTCCACGCCGCCACGCGCAGGCACGGCAGACAGGTACGTCGCGACACGCGCGCCATGCGACTGCAACCGCCAGGAATTTTTTCGGGAGGCCACGTGGATATCGCCGCTGGGCAGAACAGCTATTACCGAGGGATACTCGTCTTGCATCTGTCCCGCGGGAAAGACAGCGGAGGCGTCAAACGTCGCGTCGATTGTTCCATCAAAATTGATCCGAAAAACGCCTTGTCGGTAGTCCTCACCGACTCGCACCGCCCCCACGAGCATCAGCCTTCCATCACTGATCACTGCAGCATCTCGCGGAAAAAAAGTAAGCGTCGCTGGCGGGCGAAAGCGCTCATCCGGGCGGCCCTCAGACGTGAGCAAAGCAAGGCCCTGCTTCAACACTGCTAGATCTGTACCTCCCCAGATCCAGAGAGGTCCGTCGCTCCCCAGAGCAGCCCGTAGCTGCGACACCGGAGAGAGGCTTACGCCGTGAAAGGCGGGATCACTTGTCCCATCCGGAAGCAAGCGGACCATCCGCCCACTCCCATCTGAAACCAATACTCGGCCATCGGCATACGCGCACACCAGCTGAGGAACTCCCGTCAGTAGCGGAGCAATAAACGTCGCATCGAGGGTCGCGTCCTCTTGCAGCCGCACCAAACTCGGCACTCTCTGTCCGTTCACATAACCCGGGCCGTGTGCCACCAGAGTCTTGTTTCCGGGCAATGCCAAAACGCGCAAGGAGCCAGATTCTCCCGAGCTTTCCACCACTGGTGGCGTGAAGCTAGGATCCACTCGGCTGAGTTGGGGGTACAGCCAAGGAGACCATGACCCAATCACCCAACTCACGATCACTCCCCGCACAAGACGGCTCAAAGCCTGACCAGTAAAGTCGCCCATAAAGCGACCTATTAGTCTCAATGCCTTCGCTCGAGGCAACCGGCGAATGCAAGGAAGGTCATACTGGACCCGGTCAAAATGCGGTAATTTTCCCTCCCACTAACGTTGTCCCGTTGACACCTGCCCCGCTTCGCTGGTCAGCCAGCGCCGCAACTGCTTTTGGAACATGTTCGCCAGCGTATCCCCAGGCATCACCAACACGCCCCACCCACCTCGTGCAGGATTGATCGGCACTTCCCGGGGTCGCTGGTTTTCACACATGATCCGGTCTTCGTCTAACACGCGAATGGCAAAGTCGAGCTGCGCTTGCGGCGGTGGTCCCTGAAAGTTCGGCGAGATCGCCAGCGACCAAAACACGGTGCAGCTTTCGGGTGTATTCGGTGAGGGAATATGCACCAGCACACGCTCATCCCCATCCGTGAACGACTGGCGGATGGTGGTGAAGTTGGGAAGCCAACAACGTTGAAACCGTCGATGCGCACTCTGCAACTTACCAGGCGGCTCGTGCGGCGTCTCCAAAGCAGGAAAGGGCGCATCCATCTGAAAACTCCCATCCGGAAGAGCGCGGATATCCATCGGCGGCAACCGATAATCCGCGGCTTTACCCAGGGTATCAGCATGCGCAAAGGCGAAATGCGTCATGTCGAGGTAGTTCTCCACCTCGCGCCGCCAGCCCGCAGCAAAGGGTGTAGGGGGCCCCATCACATAGCTCCACGCAGCATTTTCGAACTCCGGCACCTCAGGAAGCTCGTGACGTTCACCGGTTGAAAGGGGTGTATCGTCTAATTTGACCCACACCAAACCATACCGCTCTTGAATCAAATAGCTGCGCAAATGAGCCAGCGCCTGCTTCTCGGGATTGGGTTCCACCAATGACGGAATGGACTGACAAGCACCCGTGGGATCAAATCTCCAGCCGTGATACGGACACATCAGCTCGCCATGCCGAATACACCCCGCTGAGAGGCGAGCACCTTTATGGGGACAGGCTACGTCCGNNGCTCCGTGCTCAGAAGGGTGTACCCTGTCACCGTGCCAGGCGTCAGCGCTGCCGCCGTCGCCACAGGTTGCCAGGTTTTACGTAAGAGCTGGAACGGAAGATCTTCGGTGAGGAGCATAAATAAGGGGCAATCTGTCATTCAAGGCCTAGGTACTCGGGCAACACTGCGTCAGAAGGACGTCGTTAGCTTACTTCACATCGACGTGAACGGTCTTGGGGTGCCCGCCTCAACTTGATTTGCAGATCGGGCAATCCTAGAGGTGTGCATCCTCGACGATGCGATTCAACGATCTCCAAATCCCATCAGGGTCTTCATCATCTTCACCACGGGTAAGGCCTCTGNNAAAACTTCGAATACAGACGTTCCCCGGGGAGGGTGGCGATGATTTCGACGTTGCGAAATCCGCCTACTTGCGCCGCTGCTTCCGAAAGCTCCAACAAACGCCGTCCGATTCCGCGACGGGCAAAATCAGGATGAACAAAAAAAGCGCGAACGACTGCCGGATCGCGCCTCGGGTCTCGCTGGAGATNNTCCATCCGCCACCTCCCACCACCCGGCCACCCGCCTCCGCCACAAAGTAGGTGCCGTCACGAATCAGCTGTCGATCCAAGCCAAAGACTGCGCCCAAGGCACCTTCGCGTTGCGCAAACGTGTAATGATCCGCTTGCAGGCCATGAACCGATAGGGGGATCAACGCCTCCAACGCAGCCCCATCCTCAAGTGCAGCCAATCGAAAGGTGATCGCTGGCGGGTCGATGGCCACTGCCTCGTTCATTTTGCTTCAGTGGCTCTCAGTTTTCGGGAGAAGCTTGAAATACAACGCCGTGGCGTGAAGTTCCCCCGTGGGAGTANNCTGAGTTCCGCAGGTTGACCAGGCTCCGTATCCAAATAAAGGAGGTGTCGACGCAACCCACGAGCACTCTCTTCCACCATCGCCATCAGGGCAGAGCCAATCCCGCGGCGCCGAGCAGAGGAATGAACTAATAATTTTTGCACCTCTCCTCGATGCCGGCCATTCGGTTTCTGACAGAGGCCTAGCTGAATCGTCCCCCGAATCCCTTCGACGTCACGCGCCACCCACAACAGACGCGAGCCTTCGTCGAGCTCTGCGATCACTCCATTCCAGTAATCCTCCGCCGTCGTCTCCGACAGCGGCACTACGAACCCCACCGAGGCTCCATTCTCAACCGCATCCCGCAGCAAAGCCCTTAGCTCAGCGATGCTTTCCTTGGCTTCGCTCGGGGTAAGCGCAACCACCTGGTACGTCGGGGAGCTCATGGGTGCGTAGCGTCGGCGCTTTTCTTTTTGGTATACGCGCGTTCGACCTTAGCGATTTGCACGCAATAATCCGCGTACCACGTACTTTCCCCCGCCGCCTGCGCCCGGAGATGCTCATTCTGGGCTTTCCACCGGTGGACGGCTTCCTCCGAAGACCAATACGAAATGGTGATACCTCTCCCCTCGGCATCCCGGACTGACTCCACACCTAAATAGCCAGGCTGCTCGGACGCCAAGGTCACCATGCGTTCCGCCATGACGGCATAACCTCGATCACCGTCTGTACGCTGAGACGTAAAGATAACGGCGTAGTAGGGGGGATCGGGCAATGCTTGGGACGTGGAGGGCGACGACATAATTATTCTGAGAAGCGTGTGAAATTTTTGCGACGACCGCGGCGGCCGTAGGCTGCTCTCTCCACGTTCTCTCAGCAATCTCCAAGGTCAAACCACCGGTACAGTGCGCGGAAAAACCTTCCCTCGCAGTCCTTCTGTAGCTCACCTTCTTGCCTCCAAGAAGGTCAACTGAACCTTCTCTTCCCTTCCAACGCCCGACGCATCACCCATGAGCACTTCCGACGCCATCTACATCGGCACCGACAGCGGCGCCACCACCTCGAAAACCGGCGGCGTGCGCGCTGACGGTTCCATCATCTCCCTCAAACTGCGGCAGAGTTCGACCAACTCCCAAGCGGGAACCGCCGCAGTGGTCGCCGGCTGGGTGGACGGCGTCGTAGGCTTTCTCCAAGATAACCAGCTGACATGGGACCAGGTCAAAGGCGTGGGCCTTGCTATCCCAGGACCCTACCAGAGCTACGGCGTCCTTGATCGTTCAGCCAACCTTCCGCTGGAATTCGCCGGGTGGAATTTCCATGCCGACTACAGCGCAGCAATCGCTGCCAAAGCGGGCCGTCGTATTCCTCTGGTCGCTGGTAATGATGGCAACTACGGCGGCGTGGCCGAGGCCGCCCGAGTACGTGGCAAACGTCAGGCGGGAGTGGTCATGCTCGCTCCCGGCTCAGGCCTTGGATGCGCTTATGTGGATCCCCAGGGTCTTCCGTTGGATGGCGATAATTTCGCGGGAATGGAAGCAGGCCACATGCCGGGCACTCTGCAACTCCTCGGTTTACGCCCCTATCGCTGCGGTTGCGGCCGCGACTGGGGATGCATCGAAGCTTACTCGACGATTTCCGGCCTTCCCCAATTGCTAGAGGATGTAATCAAAAAATACCCGCAGCATGAACTGGCAACATCGACCGCCAGCACGAAAGAGAAGATCCTTTCCTTGCGCACGCGTGCTCAAAAGGGCGATCCACTTGCCCTGGAAATCTTCGATATTCAAGCGAAGGCACTCGGCTTGCACGTGGCCTCCCTCGCCGTCGCCCTCGACCCAGAATACTTCGTCATCGGCGGAGGCTTGATCGATCCCGACGCCACCACGCCCGAGTTCCCCGAACGCTACCTCAACGGCATCAGAAAGTCTGCCCAGCCTTACCTTTTTCCCGCTCAACGTAAGAATGTGAAAATCGTCGAGGCCACGCTCGGCGAGCTTTCTCAGGCCATCGGTGCCGCCTTGGTCGCGCTCTATACCGACAAGCGGACACAGAGCTAGTCAGACCCGGAACGTGCGCGTGACCCGCCCTCAAGCGCGCACGGTTCACAGACTCTCAGCCTTCAACGGAGGGCCGAATTCAATCGAAACGCTAGATCGGCTGCCACGAGTAGATTAGGTAAAATCGCGGGGTGCTCACGTCCCGTATCCATCTTATGAAAACAGTCTTTCGTTTGAGCATCGCGCTTCTCTCCGCCACTACTTTTCCCTTGCTCGGTGCAGTGACCTGGACTCTCGATCGCCATCAAGAAGGGGACACGCTCGTCTACGTGGCCACGGCTCGCAACGACGGTTCGACGCCTGAAAAGCTGGGTCGCTACAAGGTGCACGCAGAGGAAGTCCCTCTCTCCCTCGAGGCCGTAGCTTTGCTGCCCTCAGGTTGGCAAGGCCCTTCCTTGGTCCGCAAACTTCAAGGGAGCACTGCGCCGCTCACCAGNNAACGCTCGTCCAGCTCTATGACGGAGCACGGGCTTTCCAAGCTGGGTTCATCACGTTTGATCGCATCGGCACCGAGCACGAAGTACACTGGAACGCAGAACAGAAAACCGCTCTGGTGACTTCGTACTGTGACTTCCGTGGCTTTGAACTCGCCGCCGGCGCGAGCATTTCTACCGAAAAACTAGTCGTACGGCGCGGGAGTGATCCTTATGCGGCTCTGGAGGCCTGGGCTAATGCCGCCGCTTCCCACTACCGCCCACAGCTCTGGCCTGAAGTTCCCGCGGGATGGGTGGGATGGTCCTGGGTCGACGGTTTCAACATCGAGCTCTACGAAGATGTGGTGCGACGCAACGCCCGCGCCATTCGGGAGCGGCTGCCAGGCGCCAAAATTGACTACATCTGGGTGAGCATTGGGAATCTCGCGGAACGACGCCCGGGCAACTGGCTGCGTTGGAATACCAAGCTCTTTCCCAGCGGCCCCGAGGCTTTCATCCGTGACCTAGGTTCCTTGGATTTTAAGCTGGGGCTATGGTGCGGTGCATTCTGGCTCAATACCGATCTCGCTAACGCCTTCGATATCCCCACCGAAGCCGTCCTCCATCGTGACGGTAAACCTATCGTCGTGGAAAGCTCTCAATGGGGAAACTCCTTCGTCCCGGATCCGACGCATCCCAAGGTTAAAACCTACCTTTCCGACGTCTTCCGCACCTACCGCGACTGGGGGGTGCGCTACTACATGATCGATTTTCTCAACGCCATCGGTGACGCCATTCCCGGCACGTATCTCCCGGATGGATTCTTTGACAAAACCCTGATTCAAGGTCCCCAAACCCTCCGCGCGGGTCTACAAACGATCCGCGAAGCTGCTGGTGACGACACCTATCTCCTTTCCAGCACCGGAGCCACCTTCCAAACTGTCGGCCTAGTCAACGCAGCCCGCGCGGGATCTGACTACGGCGAAGGTCGCCCACTCGATGGCAAAGGCAAAGGGTTCTATCCCGGCACCTTTGTCATCAACAACCCACACTACTGGACGTCGCATCGTCGCGCCACCGCAGCCTGGGCGGCCACGTATTACACCCACAATCGACTCTATCTTTCAGATTCCGGGAACGTGATNNACAGCCACTTCCTCGGCCAGACGCAGAGATAGCGGCCACAATCTTTGGACTCAATGGCGGTCCGGTGATGCTAGGCGATGATATCGATCGGATGGATACTGAACGTTTGAATTTGATTCGCCAACAGTTCCCCCGACTTCCGGAAACCGCACGTCCCCTGGACCTCTTTGAATCTCCCGATCCCAGCTACGCTCGTACCTTTCATCTCCACGTTAAGACCTCCTGGGACGACTGGCACCTCCTCGCGGTGTTCAACTACGATGCAGAGCCTTCCCCCACAGCCATCGACTTCGCAAAGCTGGGCCTGGACACCGCTCTATCTTGGGTGAGTTGGGACCATTGGGCCGGTCGCTACCAACCGATCAAAGCCAACCCGCTCTCGGTCTCGGTCGCCCCTCAATCCGTCAAATACCTGCGGATCAGTCGCCAACGCAACCACCCCTGGATTCTCTCCACAGACCTCCACGTGCGCCAAGGTCAGGCCGAAATCACTGCCTGCAACTGGGACGAGACTAACAAAACCCTTACTTTTTCAGCCACACGTCCACAAGGGAACTCAGGTAATGTCTATATCCTCGCCCCCAAAGGTTTCGCCTTGGCAGATCCCGCCGGCCTCTGGATTGCGAAGGACTCCCTGGAGGAAACGCTCGTGATTCGCTGTCCGCTCAATTTTACCCTTTCGGAGACGATAGAAAAAACGCTTCACTTCAAATAAGTCTCGCTCTCCAAGTTCAGTCTTGGAAAAGGCACAGCCTGCAAGTCGGGCTGGAGTGATAGTCAATGTGCCGCCAAAACTACTTTAGGCGTTTCAATTTTCACTGTCACACTCGTTTTCGGGGGTAAGGAGGATCTCCGGTTACGGGAATATCCTCGACCCTCCATCAGGGAGGCAAAACTAAGTCACTGCAACGGAACGACCATCTCGGGACTAGGTCAACATGACCTTTCTCCTCACCATCACCATTTGTAGCTGATTTCCCATGCACGCCTCCGCCGACGATCACACCGAACACCTTTCAGGAACCGCTGCCGCTGAAAAAATTGCCAAGTTGGCCAAGTCTGCCCGTATCTGCCTTTTTGGTACGTACAGCGGGCAACTCCCTCTCACGGTCAGGCCCATGGCGCTCCAAGACGTCGACGCTGCCGGAAATGTTTGGTTTCTCAGCGGCCGGAGCAGCCACAAAAACCAGCATATTGCCACCAACCCTTTTGTTCAGCTCTTCTTCGCCAATACCGGCAGTTCAGAATACCTGACTCTCCACGGCAAAGCGACGATCAGCGATGACCGGGCACTGCGAGAAAAATATTGGACTCCTCTGGCCAAGGCCTGGTTTCACGAGGGCGTCGATGATCCGGAGGTCACTGTCATACGTGTCACTCCCGAAAGCGGCTACTATTGGGACACCGAACACGGTAAAGCGGTTTCCCTCCTCCAAACCGCCATCGGCGCACTTACTGGAAAAACCATCGACGGATCCTTGGAAGGAACGATTCGCCCCTGACGTCAAAAATAGACGTCTTGGCTTGGCGTCTCCTATAGCTTCTCCGCGGTAACGTGTANNGCCTCTAATTGCTTCTCGCCCCAATTGGAGGCAAAGCCTGGGGAACGATCCCTCGCTGCACCTTCCCAGTATCAGCGGGACCTTCTTTCAGAATTTCGTTATTTCCGCTTCTCAGCATTTCCGCTTTTCTTCTCTCCTACGCCCCTCTTGCCCACCGTTCCTTTCCGCTTTGTCCAGGCCGATCTCGATCAGCCGGAGCACCAAAACGCCGTCCTCCAGCTGGTCGACGCGTACTCACGCGACCCGATGGCAGACGGCGCTCCTCTCGATTCTGAGGCGCGAGAGCGCTTGATCCCGGGACTACGCCGTCACCCTACGACCTCGATCATTCTAGCTTACGAAGGTGACGCTGCCGTAGGGATTGCCGTGTGCTTCCTAGGATTTTCGACCTTCGCCGCCCGCCCGCTACTCAATCTCCACGATGTCGCCGTTCTCCCCTCGCACCGTGGAAAAGGCGTCGCCCGAGGTTTGCTTGCCGCAGTCGAACTGCATGCGCGGAGCCTAGGGTGCTGCAAGCTCACATTGGAAGTATTAGATAAAAACGAGCCGGCTCTACGCGCCTACCTCGCCGCTGGCTTCCGGCGATTCTCTCTTCAAGCCACCGCAGGGGAAGCGATCTTTCTCACCAAGCCTTTGGCGTAAAAAGTTCTTTCACGGGAAGCGTCTATCGAGAAGCACGCTGAGTCCGATGCGCGTTTCTCCCGAAGTACAGAAAAAGCTCCGCCAAAACTGTGTCCGTCCATACCAAGCGAGCCCTGGGGAAAAATTGCCTGGGACCAAGGGCGGGGCGTTCGATTGTCATCTGGAAGCAACCGCGAGCGCTCACGGACTGCGACTTCACCTGGTCAGCCAGCCGTTCGCGCGCATCCAGTCTTCCAATCGATCGATTACACGATCGCCTCCGCCTCCTTTGGCGAGAAATCCATGTCCGCCCATCTGAAAAACGTGAAGCTCCGCCGGGCGCTTCGCTGCACGCCACGCCTGAAAAAGACTTAAGGTTCCTTCAGGATCCCATGGGTCATCGAGTGCCGTCGCAAAAAAAGCAGGAGGCGCTTCTGCTCCCGGTTTCAGCGTGGGATCGGAACCATAGATGGGTGCGAAGAAGTTAGGGCGAGTTTCAACTGGGCCGTTGATCAACTGACATCCGAGAAAGCCTCCCGCGGAAAACCCGACGAACCCCACTCGCTGGGGATCACAGCCGAACTCCGCAGCGTGCGCGCGAATCCAGCGCATCGCTTGAGCTCCGTCAGCAATCGTGAGAGGTCGGATGTCCTGCCCCTTCTGTGGCCCTTCCAGGATGATCCAGTTTTCGTCGCGCGCGTACGCCTTGGACATCGGTGAATCCGTCGGATGCCCAATCAGCCGGTATTTCAAAACAAACGCCGCCACCCCTGCCCGACTGAGTTGTTGCGCCACCGCTGTCCCTTCGATCCGGATGGAAAGATTCACCGCCCCACCCCCGGGAGCAATGACAACAGCCGTACCCGTGGCTTTCGCCGGATCGGGAGCAAAGTAGAGCAGCGAAGGCCGCACGACGTTCTGCGTGAACTCAATGCCGACCTGCGTATTGAAAATGGTCCTTTCCGTAAATCCCCAGCCCTCAGAGCCAGCCGGCACTCCTTCGTACAACATGATTTCCCGGTCAGGCTGAGGCAGCGGGGGCAACGGCTGGCCCTGGGC
Organism: Opitutaceae bacterium UBA6669; assembly: GCA_002455175.1. Taxonomy (GTDB): domain Bacteria; phylum Verrucomicrobiota; class Verrucomicrobiia; order Opitutales; family Opitutaceae; genus UBA6669. The sequence continues at coordinate 29,769 of DKKJ01000249.1, read as the reverse complement.
GATACTGGCGGCAAAAAGAAGCATGAGAAATGAAATGAAGTGACGTGGTCTCAAGGCCGGTAAGCCTAGAGACACCACGGGGCCGAAATAAACAAGATTACCTTTGGATCAGTCGTGTAGACTTTCCCTACGTACCAGGACACCCCGACGTTGACCTTATATCCGACCTCACCAACCTCGGCCAATCATGTTTTCCATCAAGGGTGGGGACGGGAAAGACTATGGTCCAGTTACGGTCGAGCAAATCCGAGAATGGATTTCCGCAAATCGAGCCAATCTCCAAACGCCAGCGCTTCGAGTAGGCGAGACCGAGTGGCGGATGCTGGGTGATTACGCTGAATTCGCTCCTGTGCACACGGGAGGAAACACCGTTCCCCCTCCACCACCTGCGCCGCCAACGTCAACTGGCCCGGTCGACGCCAAGGCTTATGCTAATGAGCTCATTGCCCGCACCCCTTTGCTCAACCCGATTGGCTGCCTTTCTCGAAGCCTGACTCTCTGGACAGGCAATTTTTGGGCCACCGTCGGCGCCACCGCCATCATCATGGTAATCGCCGTCGCTATCGGCCTTATTCCCTTCCTGGGTTCATTGGCGGGATTCCTCATCAACGGTGTGCTCTACGGCGGACTCTTTTATTTCTTCCTCGGGAAAATCCGTAGCCAACCTCGTGAGGTGGGTGACGCCTTTGCGGGATTCTCTCGTGCACCGGGCCCTCTCATCGTCGGCAACCTGCTCATCAGTCTTCTCACGATCGTGATCGTCGCGATTTCCCTGATTCCTGCGCTGCTGCTCTTCTTCGTCTTTCGCGAACCGGGAGCGATGCCCGGGCCGAACGTGAGCATGATTCTTGTCTTCAGTCTTTGCATTCTCCCCGCTGTCTATTTCTCCATCGCCTGGGCGTTTACGTTTGCCCTCATCATCGACAAAGGCCTTCCACCGTGGACGGCAATGGAGGTAAGCCGCCGGGTGATTTCCCGCCAATGGTTCCGCGTGTTCGCAGTCATTCTACTCGGCACGCTTGTCAGTCTTCTGGGCATGATAGGGTTGTTCGTGGGAATTATTTTCACGCTACCGATTCTTTTCGGAGCAATGATGTACGCATACGAGGATCTCTGCTGCCCTACTCCTTAGTAAGCACACGCTTCACCCACTGGCACCCCACCAATGCACCTAATTTTTTCTCCCACCTCGGAGGCCTCTAGGCTTCTGAATTCTGCGCACTAGACCATGGCCAAACGGACTCTGGTCGTGGGCGACATCCACGGGGAAATCTTCGCTCTCGAGCGCGTCCTGTCGCAATTCCCCTCCCTCGACGAAAACGACACCGTGGTTTTTCTCGGAGACTATCTTGATCGCGGACCCGACTCCGCTGCGGTCATCTCCCGTTTACGAACTCTGCCCCAGACGTTATCCGCCCAAGTGGTATGCCTCCGCGGTAATTNNTAATCACGAGGACGCCTGGCTGCGGGTGTGTGAAGAGGGCTGGGATGAATTTGTTCTTCCACCCGCCCATGGCTGCCTGGCCACCTTGCGGTCTTTTACTGGGAGCTCTGCTCCCGTCTCGACTCCGCCAAGCGACGCCGAACTCACATTGCTCACTACTGGGAAATTTTTCCCGGACGAGGTGATCACGTGGATGGATTCGCTCCCGTTCTGGTATGAGGACGACCATGGTATCTACGTCCATGCTGGCCTGCCTCGCGCTGACTCCGAATTTCTCCATCCCCGTCACTGTCACCCGCCCGCGATCGTCGCGTGGCGCAGAACAGAGGACTTTGTCCGAAACTATCACGGAAAGCGTATTCTTTTCGGACATACCAACGTAACGCTTCTTCCTCCCGAGCTCTCCACCTACACGCCGGACGATCCTGCCGACCTCTGGGAAAGTGAATACGCCTTGGGTCTCGATACCGGTTGCGGAATGGGCGGGTTTCTCACTGCTATCGAGCTACCGGAAATGCGTGTCTTCGAATCACGCTAAACTTAGTCCTCCGGCCTGCGCAGCGATGGCTCTACCCGTCAAAGGCGACTACCGCGCCGTCCATCCGCCATCAATGGGGATAGCCGCACCGGTGATCGATCGCGCGTGGTCGCCACACAGAAAAATCACCAAGGCCGCGATTTCTTCCACACCCACAAATCGCTTAGTTGGTTGAGCTGCGAGAATAATGTCTCGAATCACTTTCTCTCGAGGCAGACTATGCGCCTGGGCCTGGCTCTCGATCTGCGCATCCACGAGAGCGGTCTGGACATAGCCGGGACAAATCGCGTTACAGGTGATGCCAGTTTCCGCGAGCTCCAAGGCAATCGTTTTGGTCAACCCCACCTGCCCATGCTTGGCCGCCACATACGCGCTTTTGAAGGGAGAGGCCACCAGACCATGAGCGGAAGCGATATTGAGGATGCGCCCCCACCCACGCCGTTTCATCTCGGGGATCGCTGCGCGTGCGGTGTGAAAACTCGCGTTAAGGTTGATACCCTGGATCGCGTCCCAGCGCTCCGCCGGAAAGTCTTCCACCGGGGAGACGTGCTGTATGCCCGCGTTGTTAACGAGAATATCAAGTCCACCCATCGCGCGCTGCGTGTCTTCCACCAGCCGAGCTACGTCAGCTGCTTGGGAAATATCCGCTTGGTGCAACCCCACGTTCACGCCGCTCGATTCGGCTAGAGTGCGGCGTTGACGCTCCAACTCTTCCGCCTCGCCCAATCCGTGGAAAATCACCTGCACGCCTTCTTTCGCTAAAGCCTGCGCAATTCCCCAGCCAATTTCGCGGGTCGATCCGGTCACCAATGCTGTCTTCCCTTGCAATGCCATCCCCTACTTACACACCGCGGCGATGGAGGCGTCGACTCCAGAGTGATAACGCACCCTTCCGAGCGCCACATGCGGTTTCGACCGCCGTTCTGGCCACACAAATCGAGAAAGAAGCTTGTCCCCAAGCAATCAGGCACGAGCCTGAAGACACCCCTTTGCTTGTCCCTCCCAACTGCCGTTTTCTCCATGCGCTTCCTCATTCGCTCTCTTACCCACACCGCCCTAATTCTCGCTCTANNCCTAACCCATCCAAGAGCGACGGCTGGATTGAACTTTTCGACGGAAAAACCCTCAATGGCTGGCATGTCAGCGCCGAAACCGGGCACAGCCGTGCTAGTCAGCACAAGTCCGGCGGGAAATGGGAGGTCGTCGACGGCGCCATCACGGGTTCACAGGACCAACCCGGCAATGGAGGCATTATCCTCACCGACCAAACTTTTGGTGACTTCGAAGTCGTGCTTGAGATGCGTAACGATTTCGGCCCAGACAGCGGCCTCTTCCTGCGCAGCACCGAAGACGGCAAAGCCTACCAGGCGATGATCGACTACCACGCCAACGGAAATCTCATGGGGATTTACGGCGAAGGGCTCGGCGGCAAACCCCATCTGCATAACTACAATTTCAGCGATAAGGTCACGGTCATCGACCCTAAAACCACTGGAAACCCCAGCGTCGCCCTACCCGTCCTTCCTGAAGCCTGGGCCTCCTTTTGGCGCCACGGCGAATGGAATGAACTGCGCGCTCGTGTCGTCGGTGGAGATACACCCACCATCACCACGTGGATTAATGGGGTCAAATTTATGGAATGGACGGAAACCGTCGCCCGGCTTCCCGCCCAAGGACACATCGCTCTCCAAATCCATGGCGGCGGCAAGCCCGAGAACTACCAGGGTAAGTTCGTCCGTTACCGCGCCATCCGAGTAAAGCGGCTCTGATCTCTCCACTCTGGCCCCGACCCTTCTTTCGCTCATGAAACAGCTTCTTTTGGCCTTCCTCTCTCTCCTGCTGGCCGGATCTGCTTCGGCCCAATCTTCATTCATCGTCGCCACCTACAACATTCGCTACCAAAACGCGAACGACGGCCTGAACGTGTGGGAAAATCGTCGGGACGCAGTACTGGGCCTGATTCGCTTCCATGAATTCGACGTGATCGGCCTCCAGGAAGTGGTTCACACGCAGCTACTCGATCTCGCTCGGCTGGACGATTTCGCCTGGGTCGGCGTGGGTCGCGACGATGGCCAACAAGGCGGTGAGTATTCACCCATCCTCTACCGCAAGAGCCGTTTCACACTGATCGATTCTGGCACCTTCTGGCTTTCCGACACCCCGGACCAAGTGTCGTTCGGGTGGGACGCGGTGTGCCGGCGGGTATGTACCTGGGCCATCTTCAAGGACGTGATCAGCGGCGCCACCTTCCACCTTTGGAACACCCACTTGGATCATAAAGGAACGGTCGCCCGCGAGAAGGCCACCGCGCTGATTCTGGAGCGTCTAAAACCGCACCTAGATAAAAAGGAAACCGTGATCTTGACTGGAGATTTCAACTTCACCCCCGATGCGCCTGCGTATAAAAAGCTAGCCCAAGCGCTGCCTGATTCGCTCACGCGCTCAAAAACGCCACCCTACGGTCCGACGGGCACCATCAACGCGTTCGACTACCACACCGCCAGCAGCCGACGCATTGATCACATCTTCATTTCCCGTGATATCCAGGTCTTAAAACACGGTACGCTCAACGACACCTACGACTTTCGCTTCCCCTCTGATCATTTCCCAGTGGTCGCACGTGTTGTTCTCCCCACGCCAAAATCCTAGGATCACAAAGAAAAGCGGAAATTGGGAAAAGCTGAAACCCGAGAGCTGCCGGAATTTCGTGGTTTCCGCGTTTCGAAATTTCCGCATTTCTGGAGGAGGGACTGTCAACTCTCAGCTTTCCGCTTTCAGCTTTTCTTCGCCTCTGTTTGCTCCCGCAAACGATCTTCCTGCGCACGCAACTCGGGCGTCATTTCCGTTCCAAAATCTTCCATTTCGAAAACGGGGCGAATTTCGATTTCGCTCTCTCCAATCATGGGATTCGGACACCGTTTCACCCATTCAATCGCTTCATCCAGTGACGCCACTTTCCAGATCCAAAACCCAGCAATCAATCCCTTGGTGTCCGAAAACGGCCCTAGCGTGACAGAACGATCCTTTCCGGAAAACGTAACGCGTGCGCCCTTGGCACTTGGGTGCAAGCCTTCTCCCGCCAGGAGAACTCCCGCCTTCATCAGCTCTTCATTGAAGTTTCCCATCGCCATCAGCAACTCGGTGTCGGGCATCACGCCGGCTTCACTGTTCTTGTCCGCCTTGATCAAAATCATTACTCGCATAGGTAAGAAGGGTTAAGGTGAAAGATGAAGGAACCTAGGTCTCGCCAAGGACGTGACCGCAGAAGGTTCACTGACTCAACGTTTGTAAGGGCGCGCCACGGACAAGTCATGTCACTTTTGTCGGCCCTACCGCCCTCCTCACCAAAATCAGTTAGTCACCACAGAGCGCACTCGTCGCGCAAACGTTTGATCCAAAGCGAAACTAGGAATTGCGACATCTGCTCTCGTTCACCTACTTGAAAAATCGAGCCGCAGTGACTCCAAGGGTCGACGGGATAGCGTAGTACTAGGTGAACACGCTCTTCATGAACCTCAGACTAATCGCACTCGGCCTCGTCTTCTCTGCTTCGGCTTGGGCACAAAGCCCGATCAAACTAGAAGCTGGCGTTAGCCATTTCTTTATCCGCCAAGGAAATCCGGAATCCGGTCAAGCACCTCTGGCGATTGACGACCCAGATAAAACTGCGCCTTTTATCGCGGCGAGCATGGACCTCAATGAGCTTCTGACGCTGCGCCTATCGTATCGTTATGCAAGNNTCAAGCAACCTACATACCGTTGCTACCTACGGCTCGCCTCCTTCAGCACCTCCACCGAATACTCCAGTGGTGGTTTGGGGACACTATGAAGATGATCTTCACCTGATCAGCTTTGCCCCTGAATTCAAATGGACGCTCGCTCCAGGTTGGACATGGGCGGTTGGACCTCAAGTCAACTGGGTGGCGAGCCGGGGTCGTATCAGCTACTCAACGACAGACCCCACGATACAGTTGGTAGCTGCTCGGGGAAGAAATGACGACGGCTTCACGTGGGGAGCGACCAAACGTGTCTCTTACGATCTCGGAGAACGAAGTGCGCTCTCTCTCGAGTATCAGTTCCTCGATCTTGAACCGAGCTTCAATCGAGAATCCCATATTCTCACCGCCAGCTTTCAGTGGAAATTCTGAGCCTTCGAATCCAGGCTCACTCACCCTCCCTTGTCTGCCTCTGCGGACAAGGGATTTTTTGTGCTCGCTTCTCTAGACTCTGACTAAAAGCGCGAGCTCGCTGGGGATCACGTCGAGTAAGCTCAACCGTCCAAAGCGACCTCAAAGCCACAGCCCGTTTTCGCTCTCACTTCCTCCAAGCTGATTCCCGGATGAAGCTCTTTCAGAACCAAGCCTCCTTCAGGCTTAATCGCGAAGACACAAAGATCCGTGATGATCAAGCTGACCACTTCACGTCCCGTCACCGGCAGCGTACACGCCTTCGAGATCTTTGGGCTCCCATCCTTAGCGCAATGCTCCATCACGACCACCACGCGGCGAACACCGGCGACAAGGTCCATGGCACCGCCCGGCCCTTTGACCATCTTTCCCGGTACCATCCAATTCGCGATATCCCCGTTATCAGCGACCTCCAACGCTCCCAGAATACTCAGATCAATATGTCCGCCTCGGATCATGGCAAAGGAGTCAGCGCTGGAGAAAAAGGCCGAGCCCGGCAACGTGGTGATCGTCTGCTTCCCTGCATTGATCAGATCCGGATCCACCGCTTCCGCTGTTGGGAAGGGACCGATACCCAGCAATCCGTTTTCCGATTGTAGTGTCACCTGCATACCCGCCGGGATGAAATTTGCCACCAGCGTGGGGATCCCAATCCCCAGGTTGACAGTATAACCATCCTTCAACCTCTTCGCCGCCCGCCGTGCCATCAGTTCACGGATCGGACTTTTCTTTTTTGAGACAGCACCTCCCTGCAGCGTACGAAACTCAATTCGCTTTTCATAACGGGAACCTTGCACAATTCGATCCACATAGATGCCTGGCGTATGGATCTCGTCCGGGTCCAAAGTCCCCACCTCAACCAGTTCCTCCACTTCGGCCACACAAACGGTAGCGCACGTGGCAATCATCGGATTAAAATTCCGTGCCGTCTTACGATAAACGGNNTATTTCCACGCTTTGACCAAAGCTACGTCGGCTCGAATGGCCGGCTCCAAAACATAGTCCTTTCCTTCGAAAACGCGGGTTTCTTTACCCGCGGTCAACGTGGTTCCAAAGCCCGTCCGGGTGTAGAAGCCAGGAATTCCCGCCCCTCCTGCCCGCAGTCGTTCCGCGAGTGTCCCTTGAGGAATCAACTCAAGTTCCAGTTCGCCCGCCAACACCTGTCGTTCGAACTCCTTGTTTTCGCCCACGTAGGACGCCATGACCTTCTTCACCTGCCGTGTGTGCAAGAGTAGCCCCATCCCGAAGTCATCCACGCCTGCATTATTGCCTACGATGGTCAGGCCTTTTGCTCCGCTGTCCCGGAGAGCAAAAATCAAATTCTCGGGAATTCCACACAGCCCAAAANNGAGCAGACCGGAAAGAGCATCTTCAGAAGAGGAGAAAACTTTGTGCATATAAAATTTGAATACGGGAAGGATCAACCCAGACCGAGGGTGTGAGCCAAAAGCGGTGCGATCACACGCGCTCCACACACACGGCCAGCCCTTCCCCACCACCAATGCAAATCGCGGCCAAACCGCGCTTCAGCCCGCGTTCTTTCAAGGCAGAGAGAAGCGTGACTAGAATACGCGCGCCACTGCAGCCGATGGGATGACCCAGCGAGATCGCACCGCCTCGCACGTTCACTTTTTCGTGAGGAACCGAGAGCTCGCGCATGAACGCCATGGGCACGACTGCAAAGGCTTCGTTGATTTCCCACAGATCGACATCGTTCACGCCCCACCCCGCTGCTGCGAGCGCTTGCTGGGCCGCCTGGACCGGGGCCGTGGTGAACCATAGAGGGTCGTGGGCATGTGCCCCCCAAGAAACAATACGAGCGAGAGCTGGCCCCTGAGCAAAGTGCCCGGCAGCACGCACCACTAAAGCAGCCGCTCCATCATTGAGGCTGGAAGCGTTGGCCGGGGTGATCGTGCCGTCTTTTTGAAACGCAGGTTTGAGTGTGGGAATCTTGTCATAGCGCACTCTGGCCGGACCTTCGTCGTGCTCCACTTTCAACGGATTTCCGCGTCCATCAGCGAACTCCACGGGTACGATCTCATCTGCAGAAGCACCACTTTTTTGCGCCGCAGCCGCACGTCGAAAACTCTCGATCGCGTAGGCATCCTGTTCTTCGCGCGTAAAAGCATACTTGGCCGCACACCGCTCCGCACACGCTCCCATGTGGAGGTTATTGTAGGGATCCCAAAGTCCATCGTGCACGATCGAATCGACGACCTGCTGATGACCGATCCGATACCCATCGCGCGCTTTGGGGAGAAGGTAGGGGGCCTGGCTCATCGACTCCATTCCACCCGCGACGTAAAGCGATCCCATGCCCGCCGCGAGCGCGTGATGCGCCTGCATCACAGCCTGCAAACCCGAGCCACACACCTTGTGGAGCGTCGCCGTACGCACGCCGGGGGAAAGCCCTGCGCCGAGAGCCGCCTGACGCGCAGGAGCCTGCCCCTGCCCCGCTTGGAGAACATTGCCCAGCAACACATCGGTCACCTCGGCGGGACTGACGCCTGCTTTGTTCAACGCTCCCTGAATTGCCACCGCGCCCAAACGATGGGCAGTCAGCGCCGCAAGCGCTCCCTGAAACGCGCCTAACGGTGTACGTGCAGCCTAATAAATGAAGGCGGGAACCATAAAGGAGAAAGCGATAACGATGCCCGAAGGTCCAGCGACGCGTCAAACGCGGGTGTGGTTCGACGACGAGAGAATCTTCAGAATTCCTACCAAGGCTTCATCCCGCCGCCGAGCGAGTGTCTCGATCATTTGACCGCCTGCCTCCGCTTTTGCCCCGTCAATTAAGATCTGTTTCAATTCAGGTGTGAGCCGGGGTTCACCCAAGTCCTCCCACCACGAGGTGAAGGGCCCGGAAAGGTGCTCCATAAAATGCGCCATGCCTCCAGGTCCGCCACCCAGATGGAAAATCAGGTTCGGTCCCATGATGGCCCACCGCAAACCGANNCCGTCCGCGACAGTTACCACGCCTTCCGAAACCAGGTGCACCGCTTCTCGCCACAAGGCCGCCTGCAGGCGATTTGCCACATGACCCGGAACCTCGCGGTTGAGTCGAATCGTGTGTTTTCCCAGCGACGAATAGAAGGTATCCGCCCGGTCGATTGTCTCCGGAGACGTCACCTTCCCGCCAACAATTTCCACCAAGGGCATGACGTGAGGCGGATTAAAGGGATGCCCCACCACACAGCGCTCCGGCTTCCGGCACGCCGTCTGAATCGCACTCATGGTCAATCCCGACGTGCTCGACGCCAGAATCGCGTCTGCGCGTGCCGCCTCATCCATTTCCGCGTAAAGGCGGTGCTTAAGCTCGAGCCGCTCCGGACCGCTCTCTTGGACAAAATCCGCTCCGGCCACCGCTGCCGCTGCCGACGAAGCAAAGGAGAGTCGCTTCCGGGAGCTGTCCTCGGTCACCCCAAGTTGGGTCAGCGTTGGCCAACAACGATCGACAAAAGCGCGGAGCTTTTCTTCCGCACCCGGTGCTGGATCCGACGCGACGACGTCAAACCCCCGCGCGAGGAAAAACGCGGCCCAGCTCGAGCCAATGAGGCCTGTTCCAACCACAGCAATCCGTCGATACACGGGGGATTTGGGTGACATCGCGCCAGGCTACACATCCGCCAAAATCAGCGCGACGCAAAAACCATCCACGCCAATCCACGGAAATGAGACGCGCCTTTTTCCCTTGAATACATAGCAAATCTAGGTATCATATTATGTATGAAAATCAGCAAAGGCTTGGTCGCAGCCTCGTCCTCTCCTCTGATTCTCTCGATCCTCGTCGAGGGTGAAAGCTACGGTTACGCCTTGATCCAACGCGTACGTGATCTCTCCGGCGGCGAGATGGAATGGACCGAGGGAATGCTCTATCCTGTCCTTCATTGGCTAGAAAAAAATCGCTACGTCTCCGCCCACTGGGTGGTCGGCGAAACCGGGCGCAAACGACGTTACTACGCGATCAGCGCTGCCGGCCGCAAGTACCTCGCCGAACAGCGGCGCCAATGGGAACTCGTTTCTTCGNNGCGGCGAGAAATGTCCCGCTCGCTTCCTCACTCAGCAGAGATCGTCACTGAACTAGAGGATCATCTCCGTGAAAGCATTTCCACACTCGAGAAAACCGGCTACACGCCAGAAGCCGCCTTCGACGAAGGTGTTCGTCGGCTAGGAAAACAGCGCGTCCTGGCAGAGGATTTCCAGCACGTTCATAGACGTTGGTCCCCGTCGCCCGGAAGCGTGGTCAGCATTTTCAACGTCATCGCTACGCTGTGCGTACTCCTCTATGGATGGAGTGCCGTGAGCGTAGCNNGGTCAATAGTTCCTTCCTCAACACTGGCCATCTTGGAATTCTTGGTCTCGGCGCATTGGGCATCGCGTTGTTTATCCATACGCGGAAACAGGAATCCGATACTGCCTCTACCGAAAAAATCCGCCTCGCGACGTCACGTCTCACCTGGATTAGCTTGGCGGCAATTGTGACCGGATACGTTTCCGACATAGTGCTCCCCTATCCAATCGCCAATTATCAATGGTCGCTCTGGCCCGGAAAATGGGGGTCATCCGTGGTCGCGATAGCCTTGATTCTTAACCTTGTTGTCCAACGCCTCAACGTAGCCCGGCTGCGTACCAGTTTAGCTCTTACCCTCGTTGGATTGCCGGCAATCCTGGCCGCAGCGTATTACGCCAAATTTAGAATTGGCGGCGCAGTGCCTTCCGGCTGGGTGGGAATCGCCCTCCTTCTAAGTTTCAGCGGACACGCCTATCATGCCTGGACGCGTCTACTCCATCCTGTTTCTCCCAACGATACGCGCTTCCAGTCAGCGCTCCCGTCGCAGTGATTCCTTGTCAACGCGAGAGCGGGATAAACCACTCTCGCACGGCAAATCACAATAAACGACCGTACTCCCCCAAACCTTAGAAGCTCAGCGTCGCACTGACCGAGTAGGTCCGCGGGAGATTGTGATAATAGAACTTATCGATCCGCGCGGTGGTCGGATTGTAACTCGAACTCAGCACCTGGAGATCATCATTATCCAGCAGGTTATCCACGTTAAGTTGTAGTTTGATCGCGTATCGATTCCTCAACTTCAAATCGTAAGCCACCATGCCATTGAGCTGATACCAGATGTGCCCTTTGAACAGATCATAGGTCGGATCCGCCTCGGTAGGAAGGCGGATTCCGATGATCTGCTTGCCGCGATAGTTTACCCCGCCACCGACTGTGAGATTCTTCATCCAACCATCGCTAAAGCGGTACGAGGTGAACGCATTCGCATTCCAGGGACGAATCCCGATGAGCGACGTCCCTTCATTACCTTTGATGAAAGGGACGAAGACATTGTCGAGCGCGTGGATCAAAGCCCCTACCGTGTTGGTGCCACCAGNNAGCATTGTTGACATTCCCAGGAGCTCGTCCGGCGTCATAATTGAGTCCAGCACTTCGCGTCCACTCCGCGCGGTGTTTTTCAATATACGCAGTGACATTCTTACCGAGATCACTGACCACATTATCGGATTTGCTGATGTTGAAGGAGACGCGCCAATTGCGCGTAGGATTCGCGGTGAGCTCCAGCTCCCAACCCTCTGACTCCTGCGTGCGGGTTTCATTTCCGCCGATATGATGGCCACTTGGATTTTGCTCGTCGGTCTGAACTGTATTTGGACCGCCATTGAGGATCGTCGTCCAAATCGAATTGATGTAAGCGACCACATTAGAGGATCCCACGCCGGAGGAGACATTTTCCTGATCCACGTAGAAGCGGGTAATGGTTGCGTNNCACGTCTTGATCCCGAAATCTCGGCCGATGCCCTTGAGCGGCCCAATCTCCAGAGATCTACGCACGTCTTCGTCCTCGAAACGCGTCGCATTAGCCTGGTCCTGAAAATTGGTCGATTTGTTCGCAAAGACACTCAACCAGCGTAAACCCTGAAACGGCAGGTGATACACCGCACCAACCGAGAACGTATTCCCCGCTTCATCAAGATTCGCCAACTGCGGATTCAGCCCAGTCGTGACCTGGGTCGCGGCATCCACGATGCGGCTTTGACTATAGGTGCGAATGCGATCGCGTCGTCCACCCACCGTAGTGACGAGGCTGTTGTCGAGAAAGCGGCTGTGCATCGCCAATGCCGCCGCATCATTCTTTCGGAAACCCGTAGACCATCCATTCTGGTAAAAGCCAGGCGTATAGAATTCCTCCCGGTAAGGCTGACCGGGCACTACACTGGAAACCCCATAGATGGTACTGTTGACGGCCATCGGAGCACTCCACGGATCCGGAATGCCGCGATCCGCGAGATTGGCACTCGTCGGGTCGACATGGATGAACTGCAAGGGCACATTGGTCGAAACGTTCTGAGAAGAACGACGCGGATCGAGATTCCCAGTCGCAAAACTCTTTTGCTCAAGGTCCTGCTCAGAACGCGTAACGAAAGCGAGGATCTGATGATCCCCCCACTTTCCAAGATCGAGATGATAGCTCGCGCTAATCCGTGCATCGTCGTTGATCTGTTTGGCCCAAGAATAGGACGGGTTATAGCCCAGAATCATCTTACCCGCATTTGGGTTGGGAATGAGGCCACCCCCACGAGGGTTAGCGATCACCTCTCCGGTCATGAGATTCGTGTAGGTGGGACCAAAATTGAGGGCGCCACGACCTTGCCCGGTAGTCGTAGGACCGCCAAGTGNNGGTGTTGTCGCTACGGAATGTCGGCAGGTAAGAGGTGGCGTCAAAGGTCACAGAGATTTGTGCAAACCCCAGCACTGAGCGATTTAACCCCTCCCGCTGCGTGCGGTTGACGGTGGCTTCAATGTTCAGATTGCGGCCAATACGTTGCTCCAGGGTTACCCCTAGAGCGTGATAATCGATAAAGGTGCGCTGGCCTGGGCCGGAGACATTGGCCGTGCGAGGATAGACGCGCTCGTCAGTCACCGGGAAGGGCGTGTCGAAGCCAGCGATATTCCCCCATCNNAAAAAGCGGTTATAGATGCCCGTTTGAGCGGTGTAGAACTCATCCGTGGTACGTCCATTTGCCATGCCTCCCAATTGCGACGTGTTCTGCGACTGCGAAAAATTCTGATCACCGATCACCGCGTCCGACTGGATGGGCGCGAGATTGCCGGCGGGGGATTGAGGCGTACCGAAGGCGAACATGGGCCGGCCTGCTGCCTCCCAGCGACTGTAGTTATCGACGGCTGACCACGGGCGCACGCGATTTTGGCTGATATCACCCAGCTCACCAGTGAGTCGCACCGTAGTAGAACGGGTAGGTTTCCACGTGAAGGCCAGAGCACCGCGCTTCTGATCATCGGACTCGAAATCGTGATAGCCGTCGGCCTGCTGGTACAGTAGGTTCACGCGCGCACCAAACCGTTTGTTCAGCAAACCTTGGTTGTAATCGATACTGTAGCGTTGCTTGTTAAAGCTTCCGGCGAGGGTCGTAATCTGACCGAAATCGCGATTGGGATCTGCCTGCTTCGTGGTGGTGTTGATGACACCGCTTGGCCCGCCCACTCCGAAAAGGAGAGAGTTGGGACCGCGCGCCACATCGATGCGCTCGATGTTGTAGGTGTCGCCGTCGAGCGGAGTGACGAAGTAGTTGCGGGTCTGCGTCGCGGAGCGATAACCACGAACTTGAAAATTGTAATCGCGCTCGAAGAGGCGGTTACCGGTATCACCACCACGGTTAGTCGTATCACCCGCGCTGATATCGAAACCTCCGTTGACGGCATAGTTCATCGCGTTCGTGACGCTGAGTGCCCCGATGTCATCAAGAAAATCTTTTGTCATCACCGAGATCGACGCAGGCGTGTCACGGAGAGACGTGTTGAGTCGGCTCCCCGCCAGCGTGTTGGTCGCGACATAGCCCGTATCACGGTCTGTGGTCACTTGGAACGGCGAGAGTTCGATCTCCTTGTCAGTCTCACCGGCTCCGACCGAAGAGGCGGCACTCGACTGTGCTTTTACGGCAGGCGAAATCAGGAGACTGGGGACGCAGCAAAGCGCAATCCAGGCGTAACGGGTTCGTGGTGTCGCGGGTAGTTTCATGGCAGCAGCATCAGGTTTGGGGTCAGGGTCACCGGAAAATGCACTCAAAGCATCTTCTCCTCCGGAAGCGTTACGCTCCCGCTCTCTAGGTCCAACGCCTCACCTACTCATCCTGATGAATAAGCGTGGATGTGCTCTCCCAGCCGGCCACGATACGTGGGTACGCGCCTCCCGCCGCACGATCTCAGTAACGTTAAGAGCAGGGCGATTCGCCTGAATTTTCAGGCGTCACCAGACCTGACGCTCCCCCTTAAAGGGACGATGTCCACGCCGTAAACCCTCCACGGAGACTTTTCACCGAGGAAAAACGATGTTCGCTGCGCAAGGCTGGTAGTGCTTTCAAACTACGCACGCCACCCGCGCAATAAACCACCGTAGCACGGTGAGGATCAAGCGAGGCCAGCGCGCGGCGTGCGTCGTCGGTACCTAGAGAGCCGAGTGGCACATGAACCGAAGACTCCATGTGGCCCAATGCCCTTTCCCACGATTCGCGGACGTCGATGAGCTGAACATCCTGGATCTTACTGGTTCTGAACTCGTCGACCGTGAGCTCATCTGACGTGGCCACTGGCGTCGGCACCGCACACACGGCGCCGTAACCATCGGGCGGCAATGACGTGATGATTTTCCTCCGGGGATCTGGAGCGATCCGCAGACTGCGCGACTGCATGGTCAAGGCGTCCCAAAGCAAGAGGCGACCCGAGAGCGGCTCCCCGATACCCGTAAGTAACTTGATGGTTTCCGTCGCCTGAATCGTCCCAATCAATCCCGGCAACACTCCAAGGACTCCCGCCTCNNCAGGTGGCTCAGGAAAAAGACAACGGTACGTGGGACCGCCTTGATAATTGAAAACGCTGGCCTGTCCCTCGAATTGCTGGATTGCACCATAAACCAAAGGGCGATCCGCGAGTACACAGGCATCATTCACTAAATAGCGTGTCGCGAAATTATCTGAGCCATCCGCCACCACCGTGTGGCTGGCGATCCTCTCGAGCGCATTCTCACGCGTCAAACGCTCGACCCGAGCGTGTACGTCGATCAACGGGTTCAAAGCCCGCAGTCGTCGCGCCGCAGCCTCTGCCTTAGGCTGTCCCACATCCTCCGTCGTGAACAGCACCTGCCGCTGCAGATTAGTCGTATCCACCATATCCGGATCCATGATCGTGATCTGTCCCACCCCCGCAGCAGCCAAATAAAGGAGCAAAGGACAACCCAACCCACCCGCACCAATGACGAGCACCCGCCCACGCCGTAGCGCCACCTGCGCGTCCGGGCCAAACCCAGCGAGGGAAAGGTGCCGCTGATAGCGAACGAGTTCGAGAGGCGTGAGTGACACGGGAGAATCTATGCCCTAAAGAGCCGCAAAGGCCAGGAATTGCAACTCAACCTGAAGGGCAAGACGCCATCCTCAACTCGCTCTCCCGCTAGACTATATCCTTCCCGCGCCGCGCCCCTCACCGATCGGTCTGCGTCTAGCTGCGGAACAAACTAGGTATCCCTTGAGTTTGTGCCCCTCATGACTGCTCCAAGGGCGACCGCGACCGCAAAAGCACCACCCCGGCCAACAAGGTCATACCTCCAATCATACTTCCCACCAAAAATGTACTTCCGTAGTCGTTGCCGGTAAGGTCGAGAAACCAACCCAGCGCAGGCCCCAACAGGATTTGGCAAAGTGAGTTGACCATGACCGCCGCAGCGGCGAACTGTGCAAAGCTCAACCGGGGAAAATCACCTGACACACCGCAGCAGTACCCGTGAAGTAGCATCCCGAGATCACTCCATGAGCGAGAAGCGCCACTCGGAATTCGGATCCGTCAGACACGAACATAAAGGCGAGGAACCCCATCACGACATACGCGGCGATCGCTACACAACCTACACGCAAAGGGTGAAACCGGTCCNNTGGTCGAGCCAGCCAAGGGGAAAAGCCAGCACAAAGGAACAGGTGAACATCACCACAAAAACGCGTCCGTAGGCCTCCATGCTCAAGCCATACCCTTTTGCGGCTGCCAGCATAAACGTATTCACCGGCACAAAAGCCAGATTTCCCAGAGCAAAAAACGCGATGCCCCATAGGTAGTAACGTTGCGTGAAACAGTCGCGGAAATAAGAGCGAATGGCGGTCAGCGCCGACGGTCGCACACCGGCGGGATCGGCTTCTGGGGGTGGATACGTCCCTTCTTTGACTTTGATGCACATCAGGATCAACCCGGCGGCGTACAGCAGCCCGATGCCAATGAAGATTTCCCGGAAATACACTTCCGCATGGCCAATGATCTTCGCATTAAACAGCACCCCCGTAGCCAAGCTGACGGCCCTAAAGACACCAAAGAAACGGCCAATCAGTTCGCGAGGGACGACATCATTGATCAGTGCGCCGAAAACGGCGTTAGCGGTAAGCGCTCCCATCTCAAACAAGGTCCAGTTCACACCAATCATCACCAGTATGCAGGTGCCGAGGGTATCCGCGTCGCCCCCCACGATCCGGTTGAGCAAAGCGCCTAATTCAGGGCTCAATCCGAGCCCAATCATCGCGAGTGAAACCACCGGCGTGGTGGCCAAGAGAAAGGGGATGCGACGGCCAAAGCGGCCGCGATACCGGTCACTGTGGTAACTGACAATCGGCCCGAGAATGAGCGACGTGACGCTAGGAAGGGTGATGAGAAATAGGCCCGTCACCAAATCCGAGGCCTGAAACGTTTTCAAAAGAACTTGCACCATCGGCATCGCGGAGCGCTCGCGCATCCACCAAGCGAAGTCTCCCCAGANNCGACGTGTAGGTCAACGTTCCCACCGTCCAGGTGCGGTGAGGACTGGAGGGGGGCGTCATGGGGCACAATAAGTCCGGACGATTTCGCCCACGCTGTCCATGCCAGATGCATCGGTGTTCCACGGCCAATCCCGCGCTATGCCGACACAATCAAGTAGAGCGGTCATAGGCGGCCAGCGATAACGCCGCTTCGGGTCGGTCGCCGCGGAGAAATTGCGCAAGGTTGGCCAATGCATAAGCACCACACTCTGGATACCGATCAACCGTCGGTCCCCCAATATGCGGGGAAAGCACGGCGTCCGATAACTCCAGCAACTCCGACCCGGCAGTGAGTGGTTCGNNGATCGACAAGGCCACCGCGCCCGACATTCACAAAGACCGCATCTTCCGTCATCGCGTCAATCACCCGGGCTGAAACCAAGCCAGCTGAACTAGGTGTAAGCGACTCGCATTCAAAAATGACGTCACTCGACGCAAATAGCTCCTCGACCGAACGGCACGGCAACACGCCGGCCGCCTCCAAAAGCGCCTCCGGTACCCCGGTCGAATAACCATACAGGGTTACTCCGAAGGGTTTGATCAATGGGACGAGCGCTCGCGCCACGCTCCCAAAACCATGAATCGCCACCCGGCGACCAAAGAGAGTGCGCGTCGCCAACTCTTCGATACCGCGTTTTTCCGGTGCGCGTAAAAGAAAAGGCCTCCAACCTAACTGATTACGCAGCGCGGCCAACGCCAACAATAGGGCATGCTCGGCCACCTGGGCGCTGACGCGCTCACCCCAGTTCGAAACCAATCCACCGCGTTCGATAAAACCCCGCGGGACTAGACGCCGCACGGAACCGGTGAGATGACACACGTAGCGAAGTGGGCAGGCCGCGTCCTCCAACCACTCCGCAGGCAAAGGAGGCGTTCGCCACCCTGTGATCAGCACGTGGGGCGCAAGCTGTCGTAGCGACTCCTCCCATTGCCCATCTGCCATCGAGTCACAGGCAAGCATGGGCCCTGCGTTCAAAAGGGTCGACCGCGCGTCCTCCGGCCTAAAAAAAAGACTGCGCTCTTGTTGGGTGAGCGTCACCACGATTCGCAATCCGGCCTGCGGTCCGAAAGACAAGGATGTCGCCGAAGAATGAGATGACAGCGGATTCACGGACAAGAGACCCGTAGTATCGATTCAGACGTGAAAATCTGCGGAACGCGTGACGCAACGACGCACCCACTCCTCGTTCACCGCTTAAGAGACGATCCGCTCCAGATCCACTCTTTCTCGTCGGACCTCGAGATATGTTCAGGACGACGCCTACGCTCTCCTTGAGGGGAGTCACGCATGAAGAGAACCGGTTCCTAAGCGAAAGCGATTTCGAAGCGGAAGCGAACCCGCCAGTCGTTAGTACCGCACCCCAAAGTCTAGAGTCACCCGACCTGGCCAACCGCGCTGCTGGTTGGCAGGAAAGTACTCCACGTTTGTTATGTTTTTCCATGCGAGGGTGAGCGACGTCGGACGCCCGTTCCACTTCCAATCACGTCCCACCGTCAGATCATACAAGGTGTACGACGGCAGGAAAAGGTATGGATTCTGAAGGCGCTGCGCCTTCCGGCCTGTATGGTTCGCACCCGCGCCAACCCAATAGCCCGTTAGCTTTTCGCTGGTGAAATTGTAGCGGGTCCAGAGATTCGCGAGAAACTTGGCCGAGGCTTCGGGGTGAGATCCGAGATAGATATTGAGCGAAGGATCGGGCACCTTGGTCACTCGGATATCATTAATCGCGCCGCTGACATAGATCTGCCAATTATCTGTCGGCGAATAGGTCAAATCACCTTCAATGCCGCGGCTGCGATCCACCGTTCCCTGAGTTGTGGTGATCACCACTTGAGCGTCAGGCCGAATGATGTTGAAACTCGTAATCCGGTCCTGGTTCTCGATCTCGAAGATAGAAACCGTCGAGGAGATGCGACCATCATTCAAATCCGTCTTGATGCCCACTTCGTAACCACGGGACGTCGTCGGTTTCGCTGGTCCTACGGGTACGTTCAGTGTTTGCAGGGCGGAGTTGTTGACGACAAACGCCTCACTGTAGGAGGCGTAGAGCATGAAGTGGTTGGTCAGCTTGTAGCCGAGCCCGATCTGAGGTGCGGTTCGCCTGGGGGAATTTTCCGCAATCCGGAGCACTCCCGTGCGAATGTTGTTCGCATAGGCCGTGGCTCGATTGTGGCGCACTCCGACGACTGCCTGAAGGCGTTCTTTCATGAAACTCCCATTCAAAACTGAATAGACCGCTGTGTTCTTCCCAATGTTTTGGCTGTAGGTGGTCAGTGGCAGTGCGGCGGGATCGAAGTCTGTGTCGTAGTCGACTGTTTCTGGTCTGAGCAAATCCCACATTGGGAAGGGTACGGCCTTGGCACCTTGAGGTCCCGGTGTCGTGGTGTTCAGACCTGACACCTGCCGCTGGCGCGTCTGGCTGCGATTTGAACTATAGAAGGCACCGAAGAGAGGCTTGAGTGTGGGCCAGTCAAAATCGTAACGGCCGGTGGCTTCTGCTTGGTACGCGATCGTAGAGCCCCACGACTCTTCCAACCGCGCACGCCGATTGATGGTCGCCGCATCTGCAGTCAACCCAACCTTCGGATTCGCGAGCACCTCAGCGGCAAACGCCCGTGCGGCTGCTATGCCAGTACCATAACGAGCGGGCACGGTCAGATTGACCGAACCGCCGCCCGTCAGCTTGTGAGCGATGCGGGACTTCTGATAAACAAATGAGCCGCGCAAGTCCCAATCCTGGCCTACTTTCACGAGCAACTGCTCGTTGACCGATTCGTTATCACTTTTCCGCCAATCGTTGCGACTGCCATAATTGAAATCTCTTCCGAGCGGCACATTCGCCATGAAGCCCAGATCACTGCTGTCAATCGGGTTCACGAGACCTGGAATGTTCATGTTCATCTTGAACA
This sequence comes from Opitutaceae bacterium UBA6669, assembly GCA_002455175.1. Classification (GTDB taxonomy): domain Bacteria; phylum Verrucomicrobiota; class Verrucomicrobiia; order Opitutales; family Opitutaceae; genus UBA6669. The sequence continues at coordinate 9,830 of DKKJ01000249.1, read as the reverse complement.
TCTGGGGAACATTCTCCCGTCGGTGATATCACTCGTAATCAGATACCAGCGTTACCTTTGGCGTGATCTTCCACGTTATCGTCGGCGCGATCACCCACATCTGATCCGAGGCCTTGCCAGTGGGATCGATGTACTGCATGCCGTTTTGCCACACCCCATTGAACCGCGCCAATACCTTGTCATCGACAATAGGCTGATTGGTGTCGATCTGGGTGCGGAGCAGATTGTAGCTGCCCAAAGTGACGTTGAGCTGAGTGAAGCGAGCCGCCTGAGCACGCTTTGTGATGTAGTTCACGGTGCCACCCGGTGCCACTTGTCCATAAAGCACCGATGCGGGGCCTTTCACCACTTCCACGCGTTCAATCGCGACGGTATCAACATAGGTATTACCCACAAATCCGTTGCGTTGGGGTTGCTGGTCAAACCCGCGAATGGTGAAGACGGATTTACCGCCGGTGAACTCCTTGCCTCCACTGGTCACACCCGGAGCATAACGTACCAGATCAAAAAGTTCGGTCGAGCCGGTGTCCTGAATGAACTGCTGCGTGAAAGCACTGACGGCGAAAGGCAAATCCTTGATCGGAGTATCGATGCGTGTAGCCGAGACAGAGTTGCCGGCTCGGTAGCCTCGGTCGAGCGCGGTCGACACCTCGAACGCAGAGAGTTCGACCACGGCGTCCCGACTCGCCGGAGGTTGTGCGGGTACCGGTGTTGCGGCAGGGGGGGGCTGGGCAAAAACCACGCCACTCGTGGCAAGGCCCAAAGAAACAAGGCAGGTAGGCAGTCGGACCAAAGTAGATTTCATGGGGGGTAGGGGCAGCTGAAACCAAGGTGGGGGGCTGGCCATGCCGGTTACGTCAGATCAGTGTACATGGATCAACTTCCGGCTCTGTCGCACAGGTGACAAAACTTACGCAAACACCTATTAATAAAATCTATATCAGGATCTCTCGTCAACCTGCATACGGACCGAAATCCCCTCATGCCAGCGGCATTCGACGTGAATGCGCTCCGCACTTTCTGGAACGCCACGCTCGCCGCGTTGGATCATGGAGACGAGAAAGTCCACTGCCACACCACCCGCACGCACGTTGTTTTCAACCATGCCCGCACAGGAGGTTTGATCAGACGGCAGGACAGGACAAGCGACACCCAGATCCTCGGGCACTCGGATGTCGAGGGACTTTAGGGTATCCAAAAATTTAAAACTACCGCTCAACACTGCATCGGGTCGGTACCGCCGAAGCCACCGTTCCACCGCAGAGGTGTCATTGTAATCCGCTTCGAGCGGTGGGATCTTGAGACCATTGCCGGCCAAGTGGGNNCCCGCGAGGTAGTTGTGATCTGTCCGGCGATCGTGCACCTCATGCAACGCCAATCCGATTTTTCGATAACCGAGACGCTGCAACTGACGCATCGTCTGCAGCGTGGCCCGATAGTGGGTAGCTGTCACCGTATGCAGCTGGGGCTCGGTCAAGGTGTATCCAAAAGTGACGGCAGAAAAGTCTTTCCACGGGAACGGAAGGATCGTCTCAGGCTGCGGCTGGGGACAAAGCAGTACGCCTGTGACATTCCTTGCTTTGAGGATGGACGCCACTCGATCCAGCCGCGTTTGCGGCGTATTGAGATCGAAAATCTCGACCTTAAATCCATACCGACGAGCTCTCGCTATCGCCCCTTCGTAGTAGTCGACAAAGTGTGGTCCNNTCGCGCCACTGGAAGTCGAAAGCGGAATTCACTACCCAAGCGATCACGCCATGGTAACCCGATGGGCGGATGCGGGTCCGATACGCCGCGAGGGCCGCCAGCATCGGATCTGGAACGTACCCCATCCTCTCGGCAATCTGGAGAATACGTTGCCGGGTGGCAGCGGGAATATTGGGGTGATTACGAAACGCCATCGACACGGTGGCGCGATGCACCCGCGCCTTCCGTGCTACGTCGAGTTGCGTTACGCGACGATTCTCCATGTCCCGGGGTTAAGCGAGGCCCGCCCGCCAAGGCGAGCAAACAATGGCGCAGGCTGGAAAGCGTTGACGTGATAAACTCATCGGAAGGTGCGTCAATCTAGCAGCCCTGCNNTGGTCACTTGGCTGCGCGAGTCATACTCCCACTCATGGATGAAGCCAGTAGATGATAGCCATCCGGTCCCTACAGAAACTAAAGACGTCATAGCTTGACTCTTGACATTAGCGCCCGGACTTCTTCCGCTCCCTCTTTATTCAGCATTCGCCGTCGAACAAACTGACTCGCAGAGGCGGGCTCTCCCATTCCGAGTCGTTCCGCCAGCCACTAGTTGGTCGCGGAGGTGGTTTCCTTCATCGCGGCAGCGAGCAGCGTTTTAGCGGGGTCTGACTTTTGCGAGCTGAGTTCGCCTAATCGAATTTTTGCTTTGGTCGCAAATAGCACCAGCCGTTGCTCCCAGCAAAGCGCCCGTTCTTTCTTTACCTCTGTTGCTTCCAAGCCACTCAGGCGCTCGATATCTAACGTCATCCCCTTCTCAAGCATTCGCTGCTTCAAATCCGCTCGAAACGCGGCGCTACCCAGGCACCATCCGCGACTGAGCTCTCCTCTCTTTGGCCGTCCCGTCTGCGCTACCACCACCGCGGCTTTGACCAGAGCTGCATGATAGCGCCGCCAACCCGCAGCATCGTCAGAGAGCCCACCTCGCTCCCCCAGGACCGTACTTGAATCCAACCACTTCGGTCGATCCTTCTTCGCCCACTTCGGCAGACTCGACCAAGGGTACTGAATCAACTCCTCCCCACCGACTACGCCCGCTCGCACGGGATAAAGGTGCACGTAGTCACACACGCTTGAGAACGTCGCCCCCGGCTCCACCACCCAAGCCTTGTACCGGCCTTGAAAGGCGCGCCCTGCGCCGATACGTTATCTCAGCCTCCTCTAGAGCTCGCTCAAGCGCCTCCCACTCCGCTTCTTCGCTAAACAAATTTTTCCGGTAGCTTCCACGATTGATCACGTGGTACCGCCCTCCCGCATATCCACTCCGCGATTACCTTGCCTTCCCCGCTGTGGCCCCCCTCTTCCCAAGTTATCAATTGTGAGGCTATGACGGCTTTGGATCTACCAAAGCCATCCAGGAACGGTGGAATATCACCGAAAACCCTTAATTTTTAACTAGGGTATACCCACGTGATCCGTTGAATACATCCATGAAAATACCCTTGCTCGCNNCTGCGCGTCGGAGATATTAGGATGTATCAACGGATATCACCTTCCCGCCTTAAGCCGGAGAATTCCTGTTGAGGCCGATTCGCATGCAAATGCGATTCGAATTCCAGACGCTCGGTTACCCCAGCCAAAGATCAGTACCTCGCTCCCTGCGACAAAGGTCGATATTGTCTCAGGCAAATCAAACCCCCTGGAGCCCGTTCAACTTATTGGACTCCCGCAGGAAGTCGTTTTTGATTTACCGCCAACGCTCCCTCGAGGTCTTACCGATGAACAGCGTGCGTTTTTTGTCACCCGCGTTGCGATGTTTAAATCGGAAGCTTCCTCTCAACGGACTCCCGAAGAGCGCGCAGACTATGCAATGGCGCAGATTTACCTAGGAGATTATCGTATCGCGATCAAAGAGCTAAAATCGGTAGAACCCATCCTCAAGGATTACGTGGTCGCCTCAGCGCTTGGCACCGCTTATGAACTCGCCGGGGATCTAAAGCAGGCTCGAAAGTGGATCGTCGAAGGCTTGAAACGTTCTCTGGATGGACATGACGGCACCGAGTGGCTTCATCTCGCGATCATCGACACAAAGTTGGCCCTGCGCCGCTCACCCGACTTTTTGCAGAAAAAATCGGTGCTGGATACTACAAAAGCCCCGAACGACGACGAGATCGTTAAGGCAATTGAATACCAACTCAACGAGCGGTTGAGTTTCGTCGGCGAACGCGATCCGATCGTTGCAGATCTCTTATACCAAGCCGCCGTGCGGACTCCGTCCAACATAAAGCGGATGATCTATCTACGGGAATCACTCCGTTACGGCGACGAAAGAAAATCTGCGATTGAAAAGCTTCAACGAAGTTAGGAGGCCATCGGAAAGAAAGGCTCATCAGGACCCGTTAGCCATGCCAAAGAACTGAGCACTTCAGGCGCACGCCGCCGTCCACCGGGCAGGACTCATCAGCTACGCAAAGTACCACTAAAATTCGCGGTAACGTCGTGGGGAGGTACAGGGCACACGACATTTATAGATACAATGCTAACGGAGACTTATCAGCATTGAGGTATAAGCTCAGCGAGAGGGTATGCGATTGAAGACAAAAATATTTTTAGCAGGCGCACCTCTGCTGCTTTTGGCATTCTCAACGTTTTTGGGTGGGAAGCGTGACCTCCAGTTTGAGCGAACTATGCATACTGGAGCAAAATTGAAGGTCTATTATGTAGTGCCCTCGCTCTTAGATCGGCTTACGGAATATGGTCGATTCGTCATCGAGTCGGAATTCGGTTCCGAAAAGCGGATTCTTGATACTCATGTACACTACGACTTTAAGGGCAACGCAGTGTGGAGTGTGAAGGAGCCGGCGGAAGGTGGTATGACTCTCGAGGAAATCTACTACGGAACCGAAGTTGCAGTTTCAGAACATGGAGAACTGCACCTTATTACGCCGCCCAACTCTCCGCGGCCAAAGTAAAAGCGTGGAGGGTGACGTCCGCTGGACAAAAACCAAAATTATTCCTTTGCCCGTATCCGAATGATACGGGCAATCCCATTCCTCACGCCTTAATTTGAGGGAGCAAGGGCACGACGAAGTGCGTCCCTCCAGGAAGGGTGGTTTGTTATCGTGGGGCGGGCGTTAGACGGGAATGAAGGTTCGCGGAGGCGGCTCGCGTCAATTGGCGGTCCGTTGTTTCGATTAAGTTTTTAGGTTCGCTCCAAAACCTGTCCACGCCTGCGCGCGTGCAATGTCTTTTCGGATACAGATGAAATAGCCTAGGGCGAGCAGGGCTCCGGCGAGTACGAATATGCCCGAGATAGCTCCGAAGATTCCGCCCAGCCCGATGTCCTCTTTGAAGAAACCGGCTAGGAAGACGCCGCAGCCGCCGGCTGCGGTGGCGCAGGCATTCATGAGGCCTACCCCGGTGGACCGATATTGGGCGGGAACGATTTCACATTGGATGGGATAATCGTTCGCCTGAGCCAATCCGCGCATCAGCGAGAACATAGAAATTCCGAACGCGACGACTGGGAAGGTCGCGTGACCGAGGAAGAGGAGGAGAAAGGGTCCTCCGACCAAATAGAATATCGCGTAGAGGAGCATGCGGCGATGCGGGGCGTGCGCCGCCGCCCGGTCCGAGATCCACCCTCCCGCCATCACTCCCAAAACCACGGCGATCTGCAGCATGAAGGTTCCGGCAAATCCGGCCGAAGCGAGGGTCATTTTGTAGGCATCGCGGAAATACAGAGGAAGCCACGTGAAAAAGATCCACATGCCAAGTTCCGAGAGGATCGACTCCCCCAGTAAAATATAATAACTGGGGACGCGCAGGAGATAGCGCACCGCCTGACGAAACGAGGCTTTTTCTTTACGCTCTCCGGTGCTCTCTACCACCGCGGGCGGAGGCGGGAGCAAGTACTTCGCCGACAGGGCCATCCCCACACCCAGCGAGCCCAAAGCCCAAAATCCAGAACGCCACCCATGAGNNCGCAGTTGGCTCCGATGGTGATAAAACTCATCGCCCGAGCTCGGGTTGCCGGCGGATGGTACGTCGCGATCAGGGCCACTGCCGCCGGGAGAAAAAGGCACTCCGTCAGGCCTAAACTAAACCGGAGAAATAGCAGGATCGGATAGTTGGTAGCCAAGCCGATCAATCCGGTGACCAAACTCCACGCCGCCAGACTGCCCACCACCATTTTGGTTCGCGAATAACGATCCGCCAATCCTCCCGCTAGTGGAGACCCAATGGCGTAACTCCAGAGGAAAACCGAACCCAAAAGCCCGAGAAGCACGTTTGAAATCTGCAGATCCGTCTGCACCGCCGAAAGCACCGCCGACATGGCGGTTCGATCCCCAAAGTTTAGCGCTGCCGCCACGGCCAAAAACCACACCACACGCCATCGGGGAGTCAGGAGCCAGAGAGAGGTTTTCATGATACGGAGAGAGGGGAAGGAGCCAGGACGCTATTTTGTCGGTGATCAGGGTTGAGTGTCGCCTGAGTTAACAAAAGGGTCAGCGTGGGCTCGTCTCCCCTGTCATGCGTTTCCACTCGCTCCCTTCCCAAGTCGCTGACTACTTGCGCGCAGAAATCGCCCGCGGCCGTTGGAGCGATTTCTTGCCGGGAGAACGTTCGCTCGCCGTCACCTTGCGCGTGAGTCGTCGCACGCTGACGGCAGCGCTCGCTCAACTCCAGCAAGCGGGCTGGGTCCAGGCCGAACCGGCTCGTGGTCACCGCATTCTCGCCAAGCCTGCAGTCAAGCTCCCTGCCTCCACCACCCGACATCTGGGTCTTCTGACCGCTGGGCCGCTGGAAACGTTGCGCCCGGGCACCACGCTCTGGGTGAATGACCTGCAAGCGCTCCTCAACGAAGCCGATTTTCGTCTGAACACGTTTCACGGGAGCAAATACCTCGCGCCTCACCCCGCGCGGGCCTTGGCCAAACTCACCGCAGAGCACCCGCAGAGCGGCTGGATCTTGGCTGGGTGTACGGAGACGACCCAACGTTGGTTCTCCCGGATGCAAATTCCGACGCTGGTCGTCGGCACCTGCCACGGCGACGTCGTTCTCCCTGATGTCGATCTGGATTTTCTGGCCCTGGGCCGACACGTGGCCGGACGCATCATGGCCCAGCGCCACCCTCGCACCGCGCTTTTCCTCACGAATGCACCCGGTTACTTCACCAGCGAAGCAGAGACGGAACGCGGTTTTCGCGAGGTCGTAGAACGAGCGGGTGGCGACGTGATCACGGTTTATCACGAACGCACGAGAGAAAGTCTGGTGCGCGTGCTGCGTCNNTTGGTTGTAAGCAACTCGCTCGCCTACTTGACCACCACCAGTTTTCTCACCCAACGCGGACTTAAGGTCCCCCTCGACGTGTCGGTGATCGCCCGCAACGACGACGCCTTCATGACCGCGCTGCTGCCCGAGCCCACTCGTTACCACGCCAACCCTCACTTGCTGGCGAAACGCATCTTCAAGCTCCTCATGCAAGTTGTCGAAGGCCAACCGCAGCCCCGGCCCCACGTCCGCATTATGCCCGAGTATATCTCCGGCGAATCGTTGGGCCCACCCCGCCAGAACAAAATCAGACCGTGAGCACATGGAGATGCTCGAGAGGAAAGGACCTAGATAGCGGGAGGGTCACGGTTAATTCAGGGTAAACCGTCACAGGACATCGAATACTCCCCTCAAACAAGGCTGATGATCCGGATCCAAATTGAAGCCAGGATGAATCATCCAGTCGTTCACGGGGCATGGCGCCGGTCCCACAATGAGACCGGTGGACCGACGTTGTAGTAAGGAAACGACTCTCGTTGATTAGAGCTATCCCCTTCTCCCGCCAATGACTCCCGTTCCCGCAGAAAACCGCGCGCTGGCCAAGCTACGCCGTGGTGATTTAGTCAAATTGTATGTCGTCGGAAATTTTGCTACGCCCCGGCATGTCGACTTCATTTGTCGATCGGGGAGTTTCGACGCGATCTGGTTTGACCTCGAGCATTTCGATCTGCCTACGCAGGAACTCGCCACCCTCAACCTCATTACCCGCGCGCACCCCATCACGACAATCGCGCGTGTGAAAGTCGCTGACTACCAAACTGCGATGCGGGTGCTCGAGACCGGGGTGGGTGGCATCATGTGCTCGATGGTGAATAGTGCTGAAGAAGCGGCGCAAATTGTCCGTTGGACGAGATTTAAGAATCCCTCTCCGACAGCCGGAGAAACCGTCGGAGAACGCGGGTGGAACGGGGGCAACATCGACGCGGCTTACGGGAGTTTTCCCGCGCTCGACTATATCCGTTATCAAAACACACAGACCATGGTGATCTGTCAGATTGAAACGGAAGCGGCCGTCCAGCAAGCAGCTGAGATCGCAGCCGTGCCCGGAGTCGATGGGCTCTTTTTTGGGCCAGGTGACTACTCCATGAGCATCGGTTACCCCGGTCAGATCACCCACGAACGCGTGAACGAGGCGATGCGTCGCGTAGCTGAGGCCGCCCGGGCCTCCGGCAAATGGTGGGGCACCGTGGCGGTAGGGCCGACGATGTTCACTCAGGCACATACTTTGGGGGCGCGACTCATTTGCCCAGGCGGAGATTTGAAAGTCATGCAGTTTGGACTGCGTGAGTTAATCAAAACATTCGATGGGCTATCCAGCCCGGCTCTGAACGGTCGCTAGCACGAATGTGACTTGGAGGTTTCTGGCGAGAGATTCGCGGTCTTTCAGCATATCTTACATGGAATGATCACTCGATCGTAGTTTCATCTAGTCGTCCGCTGCCGCTCTTGAATCTTCAAGGGCCTGAGGTAATACCGTCTTAACTACAAACGACCAACAACTCCTCCAGGAAGCGTTCCTATGCGTTTTACAGAAACCTACGTGACGTCGTCTCAAGCCGCTCCCTCCAGCACTGTTCCTCGCCGCCAGTTTCTAGCGCAACTCGCCGGCTCGTTGGCAGTCGGTGGTGCACTTCTGCATCAACTAGGCGCCGAACCCCTGCCTCCGGTCAGCACGGGTCTTCCTCCCTTGATTGACCTCGCCAACGACCTCACGAGGCAGGTGGTGATCGCGCGCGGCGATGCCACCACCTACCAAGGCCATCCCACCACCGTTCTGCTCCCGGATGGGAAAACTCTCTTTGCGGTGTGGAGCTACGACCATGGTGGGGTGTGCGGACCTTTGAAGCGAAGTGACGACGGTGGGGTGACGTGGTCCCAGCTCATTCCCGTCCCGGAGAATTGGAAGAACGTCAAAAACTGTCCGTCCCTCTATCGCCTCAAGGATCCTCAGCGCAAAGCTCGGCTGTTCGTCTACGCGGGGCAGGGGCCGGACGGGAATATGCACCAGGCGTACTCGGAAGATGACGGCAAAACCTGGTCGCCCATGCAGAGCAACGGATTGCTGTGCGTGATGCCGTTCTGCACGATCATGCCTATCAACGGAGGTAAACGGCTTCTCGGTCTGACCAATATCCGTCGACCAGGTGAAAAGGTAGAAGTGCGTTCTAACGTGGTAGCACAAAGTCACTCCGATGACGGCGGTTTCACCTGGACTCCGCTCAAGGTCATCGTGGACCTCCCAGGGTTGAAACCGTGCGAACCCTGCTTGGTGCGGTCTCCTTCGGGGAGACAGCTGTTGTGCCTGATTCGTGAAAACAGCCGTACCGTGGGTTCTCTTTTCATGACCAGTGACGACGAAGGACGCTCCTGGTCCCAGACACGGTCGACGCCGGAAGGTCTTTTCGGCGACCGCCACATGGCGCAGTACGCAGACGATGGCCGGCTCGTGGTGTGCTTCCGTGATGTCGGGGTTAAAAGCCCTACGCGCAATCACTTTGTCGCTTGGATCGGACGTTATGAGGACATCATTCAAGGACGTGCGGGCGACTATCGGCTGAAACTGCTGCATAGTTTCAAGGGCAGCGATTGTGGCTACCCAGGGCTCGAACGCGTCCCGGACGGCACCTTCGTTGCCACCACGTACATCAAGTACCGAGAAGGCCCCGAGAAGAACTCAGTCGTCAGCAGTCGGTTCAAGCTCAGTGAAACCGACCTGCTCGCCAAGCGCCTCACAACCTTACCAGATCGTCGCAAAACGATCGTTAGGTGAGGACGACCGGGTCACTCTCGATGGATCACTCACCATGTCGCCT
>DKKJ01000121.1 GCA_002455175.1 Opitutaceae bacterium UBA6669 | reverse complement strand
GAAGAGCTGCTTCTGGACGCTAAAAAACTCGATTCAATCCACTTTTTCCGTCGCGCCCTCGTCCAGCAGAAGATCGAAGAAGCGACCGAAACGATGATCATGCGCCTCTCTAAAACCAAGACCAACGACGAGTTTCTCAAATTGATCGCACGTTGAGCGGGAGAATTCCCTCTTGCACCGACTGCAGAGATCCTGAACAAACACCCTTTCCGTCCGTGTGCTGGTGCGCCGGTCGGTGCCGCCAGCCAGCAAAACCTTCAGCATGCATAGTTTTTCCGAGCAATGTCTCGATATGGCCCGTTCAATCCTGGGCCATAATCTCGACGCCATCCAACCCGATGGCACCGTCATCCCCGCTCCGGGTGAAAATCCCCGCCCCGATGAACCCGGGCACGTCGCATTCGCCTTGGGCGAATATTTCCGCGCGACAGGTGAAACCACCTTAAAGGGTTTCGACCTCGTCGATCTGGCCGCACGGTGTGTGACCGCCCAGATGTTCACCGAGCCAGCGGCGGAAAACGGCCTGGCCTACGCCTCGCTCGGCCTCCTCTGCTACGGCCCCTCCAAGGAGCGCAATGCGGTCTGGGAGCGTTTGGTCGAAGAAACCCAGCAACGCATCGACAAGCAGCTGCTTCACCGCAGCGACTACGACAACCACTGGCAGGCATTCAATATCGCCAAGGCCGTCGCTCGTTTCAGCTTTGGACTCTCCAAGAAGGATGAGACCTCACGCCTGATCGAGCGGATGGTTGACCGGATCAATCAAACCAGCTCCACCGGCTTTTTTGACGATTCGACCAGCGGCTTGGGTGGGAACTTCAATTTGTATGGGGTGATGACCTTTGTCTTCATCCGCTCGGCTCTCCAGCTCCATGCCAACAGCGGCGTGCGCGATCGCAAGCTGCCGACGCTTCGAACCTATGCGGAAAAGTACATCCGCATGATGCCCGACCTCGTCCGCGCCGACGGTCTCGGCTGGGCATTCGGCCGCGCAGCCGGTGCCTATGGCCAGATGCACTGCATCACCCTAGTCCTCCAGGGCCTACGCGACGGCTGGATTCCGGACGATCAGAAGCCGAAGTATCACGACCTCCTCCGTCGTCTCTTTTTCTTCTTCTATCAGACTTATCTCGATCAAGAGCACGGTTTCCTTGATCTGCGCGATGGCGAACGGACGGCGTATGGTAATCACACCACCCGCATGGCCAACTTCGACGCCGCTCGCTACCTCTGCCAGTGGTCACGTCTCGCCAAGGCGGTTCAGCTGCCCGCGATCCCTCCGCGTACGGAGCCCGCGAAAACGGCAGGTCGCTTTGTCATCTTTGACAAGTCCAACCGCAAGGAACAAGGCGTGTTCCTTTACCGCGATGCAACCAGCGGTCTCCACTTCCAAATCCCACTCGTCTCCTGCGGTGGTAAGGCTGTGGCCGACGCGCTCCCCTTCCCTCACTGCCCTGGTATTTTTGACTGGCCGAACAATGTCTACGCGCCCGTCATGCTTCCTGAGCTGACCTTCGGTGAGCACGTGACCATTCCGGCGTTCTATGGGAAAAATTGCGTCACCGGACTCGGTTTACGCAACAGCTTCTATTTCCGCTACGAACAACCCGAGCTGATCGACACCAAGGAAGAGATCATCAAGGGGCTCGGCAGCGTAAAGGTGCAGTGGAACTTCGCCGGAAATAAGATTGGCTGTGAGTTCGCCTACACGGTCAAACAGCAGGTCACATTGGACAAGTTCCGGTACATGTTGGCAATCGCTGCGCCTCATTCGCGCTATCACGTTTCAGGCGCACTCGCGCTTGGAGCGCAGGGCACGCGTTGCGGTGTGAGCAAAAACGACTTCCAAGCCACCTGGCAGGAAACCGAGATCGTCTCAGCCGATCCGACCTACCGCACCAACTACGGCAAAATTCACTACCTGCAGTTCCTCGTACGTGACCATCCCCTCGTGATGCGTCCTGGCCAGGTCTACCGCTTGGCAGTCGAATTCGAGCCCGATATTACGCACACGGATCAATAAGCGGCGTGGCAGTGGAGCCGGCAACGTAGCCTGCTTTTACGGCGTCTCCACTCCATCCCTCCGTGGCTTTGCTGCTCAAAGCAAGGCCACGTCAACCTGCGTTTCCTCATGCTGCGCCGTAGAATTATTCCTTGTTTGGATGTGACCGCTGGACGTGTCGTCAAGGGAGTCAAATTCCAAGAGCTCCGAGACGCAGGCGATCCCGNNATGCCGCTGACGGTCGGCGGCGGTTTGCGCACAGTGGGCGACATCGAAGCCATGCTCCGAGCTGGAGCCGACAAGGTTTCGCTCAACACCGCAGCCATCAAGAACCCTGATTTGATTCGCGACGCCTCGGATCGATTTGGTGCTCAATGCATCGTCGTGGCAATCGATGCGAAACGTGAGCCCGATGGAAAATCATGGCGGGNNAACTAGTATGGATGCAGATGGCACCCAAGCCGGCTACGACTGCCTGCTCACGCGAGCGGTCAGCGATGCGGTCTCGGTGCCAGTCATCGCGAGCGGAGGAGCGGGTACGCTTCAACATTTTGCCGACGCTCTCGATCAAGGGGGAGCAAGCGCGGTACTCGCAGCAAGTCTTTTTCATTTCGGAGCTCTCACCATCCCTCAGGTGAAGAATTACTTAGCCGATCACGGCGTTCCTATCCGTCCCTAGGATACGCCTCGGGTTAAGCGCAATACGCGTCGCTCGCGCAAACCGAGATTGAAAAGTCAGGGGCATTTTCCAAACTTTCCTAATCCGTGGACTCAGAAACCAGCTCTTCTCTCACCTTCGAAGCCGCCCTCCACAGGCTTGAAGGGATTGTGGAGTCCATGGAATCAGGAGAGATCGCTCTTGCCGAGCTTCTCGCTCGTTTCGAAGAAGGCAGTCAGCTTCTCAAGGTTTGCGAAGGTCGATTGAAGGAAGCGGAACTGAAAATCGAGGTTCTGAAAAAGCAACGAGATGGGAACGACGGGTTCGCAGCGTTCGACGCTGAGGCAACCCACTCCTGAGCAGTCCTAATCGTTGCGATCCACGCTCTTTTTAGTTGATGAATCCGCCCTCCGCCGACTTTCCGGCTT
>DKKJ01000384.1 GCA_002455175.1 Opitutaceae bacterium UBA6669 | reverse complement strand
GACTCCAACCTCGCGCCCGCTTGGCTTAATCAGGTCTTAACACACCTCGTGCTACAGTGAGCCCGATGACCTCCCGACTCTTCTTCGGACTTGTCCCATTCAAGTTAGCGGCCGCGCTTGTCGCGGCCTTTCCCGCTCTTCTGCACGCCCAACTCACCCGTACACCGTCACTCACCGAGGGACCTTTCTATACCTTTAACAGCTCCCAACGCCTCCCGGCTCCGGCCGACCAAGACGCGGATCTGACCACGATCGTGCCAGGCAGCTCTGCCGCTCAAGGAACGCTTTTTCTTCTCTCGGGCACCCTGGTCAATCTTCAGGGCATCCCTCTGGCGGGTGCCGTAATTGAACTGTGGCACACCGATAACGGTGGCGTTTACTATCACTCCAGCGACTCCCTGGTGTCTCGTCGCGACACCCTTTTTCAGGGGTTCGGCCGCGCCACCACGGACTCCTCGGGGCGCTTCGCCTTTCGCACCGTGCGTCCAGGTCTGTACACCGGCCGAATTCGTCATTTCCACTTAAAGGTGAAAATAAACGGTGGGGAGGTCCTGACTTCACAGTTTGTTTTCGAAGACCAACGGTCCTCCTTTTCCAGCGATAATGTCACCAGCAGTCTCTCGGGCGCCTCTCTCGAAGCGATCGTGCTGAATCCTTCCTTGGGAACCGATGCGAATGGGAACAGCGCGCTGCTCGCCACCAAACAGATTGTCGTAAACGCCACCGCCTCGGTATCCGGCACCGCTCCGTCCCTCACGACTCAACCATCTCCAGNNGACAAAGTACGGCGTTCTCGGTGACAGCGTCGGGGAGTAGCCCGCTGAGTTACCAGTGGTACAAAGACGGCGTGGCGCTGGTCGGTGCCAATGCTGACACCTACACGCTCAGCGCAGCCACAACGAATTCCGCGGGCGCGTATACCGTCGTGGTTGCGAACAGCGCGGGCTCCGTCACCAGTGCAGCCGCATCGTTGTCAGTCACGCCAATCACCACCACCCACGTCCTCAGCAATCTTTCAACTCGAGCCTACTTACCCTCTTCGACCGGGGTGATGATCGCCGGCTTCATCGTGCAGGGCAGCGATGGAAAACGCGTGCTCGTCCGCGCCGTGGGGCCAACATTATCGTCCCTAAATGTCGCCGGTTCATTGGTAAGCGATCCCCGCCTGGAGATCTACGATGCCAATGGCACGAAGGTGGCCGAAAACGATAGCTGGGATCCTGCACTCAGCTCGCTCTTCAGTTCTTTGGGAGCATTCGCTCTGCCCTCCAGCAGCGAAGACGCCGCTCTCACTGTTACCCTCGGCAACGGAAGCGCCACCGCCCAGCTCAGAGGTGACTCCGCCGGGGTCGCCTTGATCGAAGCCTATGGGACGTCTGATGGGTCGACCGCCCGCCTGATTAATCTTTCTTCTCGGGCTTACGTGGGCGGAGGCGAAGCCGCCTTGATTGCGGGATTCATCATCACCGGGAACGGCGGGAAGCAGCTGCTCATCCGGGGAATAGGTCCGAAACTCACCGACTTCCAAGTCAGCGGCGCGCTCAGCGACCCGAAAATAGAGGTGTACAACTCCGCCGGCGTAAAACTCGCGGAAAACGACAATTGGGATGCATCGCTAGCGCAGAGCTTTCGCCAACTGGGCGCCTTTGACCTTCCCACAGGCAGCAAAGACGCGGCCATGGTGGTGACACTTCCCGCCGGTGCGGCCTACACAGCCGTGATTACTGGGGTGGGCGGTGTCACCGGTGAGGCGCTCGTCGAACTTTACGAACTGCCGTGACAACGAGGTCAGAGCTTCCAGACACACGAGGACCGCAGTCACTTAAATGTGACAGAGCGGGTCCGTTTTCTTAATTGCCACGGGTAGTAACGGTGAAGGATCAACCCTGCGTACTGAAACGCCCTTCCCGTGACTGTCGTGTTCTTTTCACCGCCTGCCTCACGTCCCTCTCGCCGAGCACTAGACGCAAACAAGGCACATCAGAATCCCTTTGAATCCGCCGCGAACGTCTTTGCTCTTCTCGGCCGGAAGGAACGGGATCATACTGGCTGCTGCTCCCGCCTCGATGCTGTGACACTGGGACGAGATTCTCGATGACACCCGCTCCCTCCAACGAACAGGCTTTGTCCCGCACGACGGAGTGGGTCTACTGCGGGCTGCTCACACTGGCCACAGCCGTTACCGCTCTTCTGGCCTACACCACGAGGCTTTCCCTGTTCACGGCGTTGGCCACAGTTTCTGGCTGGGCTGCACTCAGCGCCTGGGCGGGATCGGCGCGTCGCTGGACGAAATGGATACGCGGGCCTGTTTTGATCGGGGGCACGGGGGTAATCGCCGTCTCAGCCGCCAAAGTTTTCATCCCGCCAGGAGTCGCGGTTCCAGGCGCCTCGCTCGCAACGTTACAAGCCGCCACCGTAGGCATTTTTTTCACAGCCTTCGCCCTGTACTTTTCTACCAAATACGGGGTTGCTTTGATCCGGCAATCTCCCGAGCGACGCGACCTCGCAAGCTTACTTCCTCTGGTTCGGCTGAGTGCACTCGCTCATGCGTTCGCAGGCCTGGCCTTGCTTTCTCGGCTCTATACGCCCCGAAATTTTTTGCCGCTGGCCTCGCATATTCTGGCTGGTGTTATCCTCACGCTCCTCGCCGAGGCGGTTCTGCGCAGTCTGGCCACCTTCTATCAACCCCAACGTCTTCGGAAAAAGGGTGAACCTTATGGGCGCAGCGTGCTCCTCCCTGCTGTGCTGGGTGAGGCCGGTCCGCTCAAGTCACTCGCCTCGACCTTTGAAAAGTCCCTGGGTACGCAGTTAGGAGACGCCTGGGTGCTCCGGCTCGCCCGGCAGGGACTACCCATCGTTTTGCTCGCGGGACTGCTGGGACTGCTCATTTCCAGCAGCGTCACCCGCGTCCCCGTCGACAGTCACGGGGTTCTTTTACAGCGTGGTCGCTTTGCCGAAGCCGCGCTCGGGCCGGGACTTCACTGGCACGCGCCATGGCCTTGGGCTCGAATCGAGGTCATCGCGACCGAGCGAATTCAGGAGCTCTCGCTCGGCTTCGAACGCGACCTCGCCGGACCGGTCCTCTGGACCGAGATCCATTTCGAGGGGGAACAAAACCTTCTGGTCGGACAAGGTGAAGAACTGCTCACCGTCAATGCTCCAGTGCAGTACCGGATCAAGGACGCCGTCGCCTTCCTCCGCAACACCAGCGATGCCCGGCTCGCTCTCAGCGCACTCGGTTACCGCCGCTTGCTCGCCCTCACCGGTCGCCACACGAGCTTTGGACTGATGACGACGGATCGCGCGTCCATCGCCGCTGCCCTCAAAGAAGGCCTGCAGGCCGACTCCGACCGGCTGCAGTTGGGTCTCGAGATTGTCTTTGTTGGACTCAAAGACGTGCATCCTCCCGTGGCGGTGGCCTCTGCGTACCAAGACGTGGTCAGCGCGGAAGAGGAGCGGGTCACTACCTATGATCGGGCGATCGCTGAGACCGTGGAATCCCTCGCCACTGCACGCTCAGACTCGACCCACCGTCGGCTCCAAGCAGACACCTTCGCGAAAGAGCGCCGGTCACGAGCGGAAGGCGAGATGAGTCGGTTTCTCCAACCCTTGCCCGTCTACCGCGACTTCCCCGAAGTCTATGCCACCCGCGTCCGGCTGGAAACTCTGGAAACCGTGCTGGCTCCCGTCCGCCAATTGCTGCTTCTGCCAGCCTCTCAGCGGGGTCGAGCCCAGCTCTACCTGACACCAGACAGCAACGCTTCCTTCCCTACCTTGGTTCGTTGATCTCAAGCTCTCCCTTTTCACCATGTCCGCACTGCAAGTTTCTCTTCGGGTTCTCATCGCCCTCGTCGTGATCGCTATTCTCGGCTTCGCGATGTGCAGCTTTCAAGTCGCCTCCAATGAAGCGGTCGTCCTCACCCGCTTGGGATCCCCTGTCCGCACGTTGACCGAACCCGGCCTTTACGCCAAATGGCCTACCCCGATTGACACGGTTAACCGCTTTGACCTGCGACTCCAGTTTCTCGATACGCGTCTGTCCGAGGCACTGACTGAGGATAAACGGAATGTCATTCTTCCGATGTTTGTGGCCTGGAAGATCTCCGATCCTCTGAAATTTCTGCAGGCCCTCGGCACCCCCGCGGCAGTACCCGCAAAATTGGACAGCCTCGTTACGAGCGCACGTAATGCTTTGCTCGGGACCACGGAGTTTTCGGAATTGGTTTCCAGCGACCCCGCCAAAGTGAAGCTTCATGAACTAGAAGAAGAGATTTTGGAGACGGTAAAAGCGCAGTCCCAAACTGCGTTCGGAATTTCCATCGAGCAGGTCGGGTTCAAACGCATCGCCCTGCCTGAAGCCAACACGCTGTATGTCTTCGAGCGGATGCGCGCCGAACGCGGACAATATGCAGCCCGCTTTCGTGCGGAGGGACGCCGTGAAGCCGAGGAACTACGAGCGAAGACTGATGCTGAAAAAGCCGTTCTCCTCGCTTCCGCCCAAAAGTACGCCGAGGAAACCCGCGGGCGAGCGGAGGCCGAGGCGGCTCGGATCTACGCAGAAGCTCACGCCAAAGATCCCGCGTTCTTTCGCTTTGTGCGCGAGCTCGAAACCCTCCGTAAAACCGCTCGAGAAAACACCACGCTCATTTTGGACACGGACACGGCTCCTTTTAGCCAGTTGAAAACGCCAGTCTCCTCTCCCCGATGAGCTCACGTCTTCCCACCCCTGAGCCCACTGTCGCCGGAAACGAAAATGTCCCACCGTCGCCCTCGTCGTTGCACCCACGGAAGCGCCGGCGGAGCTCTCGGCACACCCCAGGCGGCGCGCTTTTTTCGGCACTCGGCTCCTCCATCCAGCTTCTGAGGTGGCTGCTCATAGGGCTGGTGGGACTTTACCTCACGTCCGGTTTCACCCGTGTGGGACCGCAAGAAGACGCCGTGGTTTACCGTTTGGGTAAACTTCAGCCCACCCTGCATGCCCCCGGCTTTCTTTTCGCGCTGCCCGCGCCTTTTGACCGTGTGGTGCGCATCCCGACTCGGACACAGCATGAACTCCTGCTGATGTCTTGGCTCTCCGAAGAACCTACCTCGCCTTCCTCCGCACCCGCCACCCCCACACNNCCCGAGGACAGCCTTATTTTGCTCCCGGAGGCTTGGACGCGATCTCATCTGCGAGCATGGCGGTGCTCGCGATGGGCGGCGCCTCCACCGGTGCGTCTCAATCCGGCCGAGGCGGCCTGCATCCGGTTCGAGACGGCTACACGCTCACGGCCGACGTCAATCTGGTGCAGGGAGGATTCTCGGTCCGTTATCGTATCGTTGATCCCCTAGCCTGGGTAAAAGCCGGTACCGCACAGACAATCGACGCCTTGATTGAAGGGTCCTGTTACCACGCAGCGACCACGGCCCTGGCAGTGACAAAAATCGACGATGCCCTCGGTGCGCGGCTCAGTTCATTGCGAGAAGAGGTACGCACTGCCGCTCAGAAGCGCATCGATGAGCTCGCGCTGGGAGTCGAACTCGTGGCGGTGGAAGTGCAACAGTGGGTTCCCCCGGCGGCGGTCTTGGGTGCCTTCAATGAAGTCACCAGTGCCCAAGTCGAAGCGCGCACCGCCGTCGAACAGGCGCGCACCTACCGAGCTCAGCTTCTGCCAAAGGCGGAGAGTGACGCCTATCGTGTCCGGCAACAGGCCGAGGCGGATCGGACGCAGTGGGTCGCTCGAGCCCAGGGTGAAACCAGCGCATTCCTCGCCCTTCTCGCAGAACACCGAGCAGCGCCCGATCTGGTCGAACCTCGGCTCCGGGCCGAAGCGCTCGAAGAGGTCCTGCCTCGGCTGAAATTCAAAACTATCCTGCCGGCTGACAGTGGGCCGGTTCACCTCCTTTTGCGCGAGGGCCGCTGAACACCGCCCTCGCTTCGCAGATCAATCTTTCTTTCTCCGTGTCCACTCCCGCACTTTCACCGTCGTCCGCGCCGTTCCAGGCGACGTCTTTGGGATCCGATGGTCCGCCACCCAGCCAAGTCCTCGACGCTGCCCGAGGAAATGACCCGATGCCTGAGAAGTCTGGCAGGTTTTCAGCGCTTCACCTGCGTCTCTGTTTAGTGGCAGCAGGACTACTGTGTTTGGCGCTGAGTTATGTCTCGCCATGGATCCGACCATCGCAAGATGACGTCTACTCGCTTTGGGCCATGATCGGACTCGGCCTGGCTTCATTGCCCGTGCTGTACGATAGCCTGACCTCTCTTCGCTCGGACGGATTTGAAGCGACCAAGTACTACATGGACCAGTTTGTGGCGCTTGCGATTCTGGCCTGCTTCGCCACAGGGCAATATGCCACGGGTACTCTCGTCGCCACCATTCTGATCGTAGGACAAATCCTCGAGGAACACACCACGTTGGGCGTCGAAGAAGCGGTTCATTCGTTGCTACGATTTTCCCGCGTCAAGGCGCGTCGACTCACGTCACAGGACGCACGCGGACAGCCCATCGAAGGCGCCACAAACGAGTCGCTTGTCGAAGCCTCTACGTTGCGAACGGGTGACCGTGTGCGCGTCCTTCCCGGAGAAACAATCCCAGCAGACGGTCAAATCTCTAGCGGTATCACCACTCTAGATCAGGCCTCGATCACGGGGGAGTCGCTTCCGGTAGATGCTCAGCCCGGATCCCCGGTCTTTGCGGGCACGTTGAATCTCACGGCTTCGATCGAGATGATCGTCGGCAAGATCGGCGAGGAAACGGTCATTGGTCGTGTCACCTCCATTGTCGAGGAAGCCAAGACGTCGCGCGCTCCGGTTATGCGTCTGATCGACGAGTACACGCGGTACTACATGCCCCTGGTTCTCATCATCACCGGCTTCGTCCTTTTCTTCACCCGCGACGTACAACGCGCCATTTCGGTGATCATCGTGGCCATGCCCTGCGCCTTCGTACTGGCCTCTCCCTCGGCCATGGTTGCGGCTCTTGCTGTCGCGTCACGCCTCGGAGTTTTGGTAAAGAGTTCGCGCTTTTTCGAAGTCGCCCAACAAATCGATACCGTGGTTTTCGACAAAACGGGAACCTTGACCACCGGCCAGCTGAAAGTGACCAGCATTGCGGCCGCCCCTGGCATATCGGCCGACACGTTGCTGGAGACGGCTGCCAGCTTGGAAGCCCACTCCACCCACCCCATCGCCCGTGCGATCATTGCAGAAGCTCGCTCTCAAGGACTCACTTGGCCTGACTACAAAAACGTCACCGAAGTCCCAGGACGTGGCGTACAAGCCGCCGGAGTGGTCGCAGGTCGGCGAAGCTGGTTAAGCGAACGCGGGATCCAAATTCCCGATACGCATGCGGATGACTCCGCTACCTCCACGCTGTACGTCGCCCAGGACGGCCAGTTCCTCGGCAGCATTCAACTCGCAGATTCGCTCCGAACCGAAACCCGCGAGACGGCTGACAGCCTCAGGCGATTAGGAATCGAGGATTTTGTCATGCTTACCGGCGACCGCCCTGAAGTGGCCGCAAAAATCGCCCGTGAAGCTGGCCTCACCCGCTATCGAGCGGAGTGTTTACCCGAGGAAAAGTTGGCCGAGGTCGCGGCGTTGAAGCAAGCGGGTCACTGCGTGCTGGTCATCGGGGATGGCGTGAATGACGCGCCCGCACTGGCCGCGGGAAATCTCGGCGTAGCGATGGGTGCTTTGGGCAGTGATGTGGCTATCAAAACAGCGGATGTCGCTCTCATGGGACACGACCTCCGTGCCTTGCCCCGCTTCCTCGCGCTCTCAGATCGCACCCTAAAAATCATTAACCAGAACCTCGTTTGGGGCCTCTTCTTTATTGCGCTCTTCGTCACGCTCTCCGCCTTCGGACTAATCAGTCCGATTGTCGCCGCTTTCCTCCACGAATTCAGCGCCTTTTTTGTTATCTTTAACAGCGCCCGACTGCTGCGCTTTGACGAACAAGCGGATCCCACCCATGGATGAACCGCAAACTAGCGGTGTGCTTACTTCTTGGATACCGGCAACTCAAGTTCTGCCCGCACAGGCCGGTGATCCGACGCCACCGGTTCAGGAAGAACTCGGGTAGAGAGCACGCGCCAACCCTGTGCCGGGCTCAAGAGGATATAGTCAATCCGCGCCGTGGGGGCTTTCGCCGGCACGGTGAGCTCAGGATTCACCACTGAGGCGTCTTTCCAGTAGGCCCAAAGTCGCGCCATGACTCGCGAATCGGGACGGGCGTTAAAGTCCCCGACCAGGATCGTGCCATGTGGGTCATCCGAGAATAGCCGTTCGAGATCACCCGCTTGGTCCCACCGATCGCGATCTTCGCGTCCGGCGTCCAAATGGGTACCCACCAAGCGAAACGCTCGACCCTGGGGCGGGCGAACCAGCGCCGAAACCGCGATGCGCGGCTCTGGCGATGAGGGATTGGGCAGCCGATGGACCCGCGTATCCTCCAAAGGCCAACGGCTTAGCAGGGCCTGACCATAGGCACCACCCTGGTAGTCCATCGCCTTGCCGTAGAAAACGTGCATACCGGTGAGTCGGGCCAACTCCGCGGCTTGATCCACCCCACCCGTCCGCGTGGTCGACTGATCGACTTCCTGCAATGCCACCACGTCGACCTCGGCTCCGGCAATCACCGCGGCAATCCGATTCAGATCCAGTCGCGCATCTCCACCTTCACCATGATGGATGTTGTAGGACAGCACGCGGACTTTCGTCGCCTCCGGTTCCGATGCAACGGCGCCCCCTCCAAAAGCGAGGAAAAGCGAGATGCATCCTCCGAGAAACCACCCGCACACACCCTTACGGCTCGTAGTCATCGTCTCCGAATAAACGACCCCCCACCGGAGGCAAGAACACGACGCCTCGCTCATAGGCTCACTCCCCTCNNTAGCGGTAGTGACCCAGCCTAAGTAACTTCATCCGAACTATCTTCCTTGATGAAACTAATATACAGTTTTTGAATTGAATTTGCTTTAGCTCTTCGTTTTTTAGGTTTCCGACGATCTCTTCGCTTCGATCATGACGCATACCCTCGCGGCTCTTGTTCCCCTAGCGACCTTTGCTTGCGGCTTTTTGGTTTTCCACGCCAACCCGCAACGCAAAGCCAATCAGTCCGTCGCATGGGGCATCATTTTGGTGGGCCTCTGGATCACGGTCCGTCAGCTGAGCAGCTATCATCCCGAAACGGTGTGGCTTTTCCGGACCTGTTTGACCGTGGGACCTCTCGTCTTGGCTCAGTTGATTCTGATCTCTGAGACCTTGGCGTTCCAACGCCGCATTCCCCGCGNNGCTTTATCTCGTCGGAACCAGGGCACAGCCGCGATAACAACGGTTGGGGGTTCTACCTCTACATCATTGCCAATCCACTCTGCTACCTGGCCTTCTTCATCCAAGGCTTGGTGAGGATCCGGAAACTTTCCGGCTTACCGAAGTTTGAACTCCAGACGATCGCCCTACCCGGCGTTCTGCTCGGACTCTTGATCTCATTGGTGATGATCGCGCGCACCGCCTTTCCCCAGTCGGTCCCGAAAGAATCCTCCCATATCCTGGTCCTGGCTTTCATCGCCTGGCTTTCCTATTTCCTCTCCACCCATCGTCTCTTTGACGCTCAGTACCTCTTTCGCACTGCCGGCCGCTACCTTTTGGTCGTCGTAGGAGCAGCTCTGGTGGCCGTGGTGGTGCAGACCTTGATCCAAGACCGGCTCCCCGAAGGCGTCGTGTACGGTTTCGCCGGGCTCCTCGCTCTCCTGGGAAATCACCTCCTCGGGCGCCGGATCCAAGACGCCCTTGTCCTCCAACCCAAAACGGAGGAAGCACGGACAGCCGCCTATACAGCCGCTCGCCAAGCCCACTCTGAGGAAGAATTGAGCCTACGGCTCTCTGAAGTCGTCGGTGGGTGGGCCGGTGCCGAGGTGAGTTTCTTTTTCCCGAACTCCACGTCCTTGGCCATGAGCGAGACTCTCCCCGCGCAGTTGGAGGACCCCGCCTATCGTACTCTCACCGTGTTGAAATGGGTGACACCCGAACGGCTGGAGCGTGAACGGAAGTCGGCCGAGCGGGATCAACTCAATCGACACCTTCAAAGTCATCAGTGGGGAGCACTCGTCCTGAATCCGGACAGCATCACCCCGATCGTTCTCGGCGTGCGGGCCCGCGGAAACCGGCGACCGTTCACTTTCCCGGAAATCCAGCAGATGCAGGAATTCATCTCTCTGGCAGAACTGGCCTATATTCGGGTTAAACTGGCAGAACAAACCGCCCAATCAGAACGGCTCGCCACCCTGGGTGTTCTCGGCGCCAGCCTCGCCCACGAAATCCGCAATCCTCTCTACGGCATCAAATCCTTCCTCGAACTGCTCCCGGGATATCACAATCAAGCCGACTCCCTCAAGCAGGTGAGCGACTTGCTGACCTCCGAAATCACGCGGCTACAGGAGCTGCTCTCCAACATGGTGAGTACCGTCAAGCCTCCGTGTCGCACCCTTGTAGATACGCCCATCAATCGAGTGGTCGAAGGGAGTTTGGACTTGGTCTATCACAAAATTCGCACCGACGACGTCTTGCTACACCGAGAACTTTCGGCCGTGGAAGACCGCGTGAAGACTGATCCATCAGCGATCAAACAGGTCATATTAAATCTCTGTTTGAATGCGGTGCAGGCCCAGCTCGAAACCGCAGGCAAGAAATGGATTCGGGTCGCCACGCACAATACGCCGCGCGGCCTGGAGATTTCAATTAGTGATAATGGCCCCGGAATTCCGCCGCAGAAACGCGCGCATCTGTTCGAACGCTTCCGCACCACCACGGCACGCGGAACCGGACTCGGTTTGGCCATCAGTCATGAACTGTTGGAGAAACTCGGCACCCAGCTGGAGTTAGATGAGTACCAAGAAAATCACGGTGCCGTCTTCCGCATCGTTTTTCCGCTCGCGGTCTCCACCTCCCGTTCCCTTACACACGCTCCCTCGCCTTCCCTATAAGGGACTCTCGGCGTCGGCTCACATTTTTCGCTGCACGCGGTCGGGGGTGAAGATCAGTGTGGTTGGAAGTTTGTCCAAAGGAGTCAGCTCTTCCTCAATGGTTGTCGACGTCTGTGAGCTGTCTTCGGCGACGAATCGGGCTTTGATTGATACGGTCCCTCGAGAGAACCCTTGAGCGGTCACGGGCAGCACAATTCTTCGCGGTGTGCGCCCGATAGGAACACCATTCAGCACGACCATTGCCCCAGCGGGCGTCGACTCGACCAACATCGCGAACTCGCCTTGCGAAAGCACGGCCGCGCTCGCAGCGCTCGGGGTTGGCGTCGGGGTCGGAGTGGGGGTGGGAGCAATCTTGGGTTTGACTGCAGCGGGAGGACGTGACGGAGGGTGCGTCGCAGCCGTAGCGGGCTCGTTCGCCGACTCGACCAGTTTCACTGCGGGTGTAGCCTGGGCTTCAGAGGTGGGCGGCGGAGAAATCCGGGTGGTCGGCACCGATTGGCAGGCCGAGA
>DKKJ01000359.1:212-7154 GCA_002455175.1 Opitutaceae bacterium UBA6669 | reverse complement strand
GCGGCACATCCTTGGGCGGGCGCGGTAGTTTCTCTCCCAAAATAACCTCACTGATCCAATTTCCCCGAAGAATTGGACTGGTGCGTGAAGCTCCGGATTGTTGAGCCAACGTGCTCGCTTGCGTTAAGACGCCTCCACGCCCGAAACGTCGCACGCCTTCCACACGCTTCCATTCGTCAGCATCCTGAAAACGCAATTCGGTGAGGCCGTAATGGCCGGCTAGAGCCTGGTTCACAAATGCGTAATCAGAATCGATGATATCCTCTACCGGGCAGTCGGCTTGAAAGAGATGTGCAAAGAACCGAATGGACTCCTCGTGCATCGCTNNAGCGTCTCGCTCTTCTCATCGTGGGTATCAAAACCATGGATATGCAACCAACCGGTTCCAAACTCGCGAGCCAGACGCCGCACACGATCATCCTTTAGCATCCGTCGCGCCTGCGCCACGAGCACGCGAGGATCGCGCAATGCTCCTTGCAGGGCGGCCTCACGTAGCTCTTGGTCAGGAGCCGATGACCAAAGGAAATAGCTCAAGCGATTCGCGAGTTCCAGATCGCTGACAGGAGTGGACGCGACTCCCGCTTGTGGCGTTTCCATACGGTAAAGAAACCGCGGCGAAACGAGCACACGAGCGAGGGTCAAGCGTACCGCTTCGTCATGAGGCAGATCTTGATGCCGAAGATCGCGATAGAGTTGGGTCAGCTCAGTGCGCTCGGCCGATTCAAGGGGTCGGCGGTAGGCCTTGGCGGCAAAGGCGATCACTGCGTCCAACTGACGCGGCTCTTCCTCGAGTAACTGCTTTTTTAGATTTTCCGCATTCCGCCGGATCGGCTCTCGGAACGGTTCGAAGGCCGAGGGATCGGCATCCTGCGTCGCGTACTGCATGAGTTGCTCGTAGGCATCCGCACGCGTGAGCGCATACTGACTGACAAAAAACAGGCGGTCCCAAAGTCGTTGAAGCTCCCGCTTCTCATCCTCCGAAAGAAACAGCCGAGCAAATCGGTCATCATCGCGGAAAAAAAGATTGATCGTGATGACTTCATCGACCGGTACGATGCGGGTATAACAAACCGCCGCGGGGAAGAGGTCTCGAAAATAAGCGACTTCCTGGAGGATGCGTTTCTCCGCGCTGCTCCCGGCCGTAACCACGAGCGGAGCTGAATGGGTGTACGTAGGAACAGGCTCAGGCCACGCCCGTTTCTGCTCGACTAGGATGGTCTTGCTCACAGCCAGCTTCAGCGGTTCCTCAGGGAGCTCCGTACGTACCTGCAACTGGACGCTACCTTCCCTGCCCGCTGTCTGGGTCAATCTGCCAGTGGTCACAAACTGCCAACCTGCGATCAGATCGGCCGGAATACGTGCTGAGACAAGTTCCGGAGCCCGCACGTAGAGGCTATCAGCATGAACGTCTGTGGACTTTTCCACAGAACAATGACCAAAATGCGCCGCGTCCACCGCCCAGCGATCTCCCTGCGACGCGCGACGAACAGCAGCGTAATCCGTCGTATCACCGCGATCCAGGCCAGCAAAGAGTGGACTGCTCAGCGAGCTGAGTTCGCGATAAAGCACACGATCCGGGCCCTCCTCTGACGGAGCCGCACCTAGGAGCAAAGCCTGCACTCGTTTTGCCCATTGCTTTTTTTCGTCATCCCGAACTTCCGTCCGCCAGCGAGCCAAGACCGAACCCGGTGGGACCAATGGGCCGAGTTCCACCACCGGACGTACGATGTCTTTGAAAAACACCCAAACGCCGTCGCGCGCGACCGCATCCATGGTTTGGGGCGTAGAAGCGCGAGCGGTGAGATCCTGCGTCNNATTCCACCGTTTTTCTCCCTGAGCAGTCACTTGAGTGACGTCGAAGTCGACGGTAACGATATCAGTCGATCCATACTTGCGGGGCGTTAGCGAGAGAGCGACGATATCTCCCGCTTCCAAAGCCAGTCCTTCGACCACGATCTCGCCTTTCGCCGCCGCGTCCCGGATCATCCCGCTGGCCAGTAACCGCCGGTTTTGGTCACGCCGCAGCTCAAGCGTCCAGGCCGAACCTTCCATGTGAAGCTTCGCATTGATTTCTTTTAACTTCGCAACGAAGCGCGTGCGACCCGCAGAATGACTCCGCCAGCCCAAGAAGCCCATCTGCTGGATGACCGCCAAGCGCACCGCGACCGACTTGGCAGGCGCTGTATGAACCTCGAGCAGCGTCATGTCCTTGTCCGTTGGATTGACTACCACAGCAGGTCCCGGCGCGTATCCCCAGCCAGTCAGCACCTTACTGCTTCCTCCGGTAAACTGGAGTGAACGTGTCTCGTCGAAGGGCTTCATCACGTCTTGCAGTTCCACCGGCTGCACACCCAAACCCAAAAATTCATTCCAACGCCGAACCAATTCTGGGGAAACGCCATGCCGTGCGGAAACGGTCGCAAGTTCAACCGACCCACCCGCCCGACTCAGCTCGTCCACCGCAGCCAGCGCGGCCTCAGTCTGAGCATAAACATCCGCTCGTCGTTGTGGAAGGGTTTCCACAATTCCTNNATTCCTCGGAGCGCACGCAGCGGCATGTCTGGCTTGCCCGCGTGCGTCCAACGCGGCCGGTCCCATTCTACCCAGTCGCCGACGTTACCATCGCTGGCATCCGAGGCAGAAAGCGAAAGCGTGATCTCCTTGGAATCAGGCACTACTGGAAACGGTATCTTGGTCTCGATCTGCGAGACCACTGGAGTAATCGGCTCCATCCACGACTTAGGGCCATCGACATAACCCAGCAATCCGACGGCACTGAACCGAGAGNNCCTCCCGAAGTTTTTGGAGGTACAAAGAACTTAATCCCGCTTCAGAGGCTGAGTGTGCGACCTGTCCCGCGCGTTCTCGAAGCAGGCGGTTGAAATAGCGCTCGAGCGGAATCACTCCGCTTTCCGCTGTTTCCATTTTGATTCCCTGAAGATCAATGGGGCGATAATCACCGGGTATCGTGTACCGCGCATAAAATCCTCGGATCTCCCCCAGCAATTCATCCACCCAGTCCNNGACGCACCGTCGACGGGAAACTCCTTCGCGGGATCCAAAGATGTTACCCCCATCAAGTCTCGCAAGGTATACGTGTACTCCGCGTTGGAAAGGCGCCGAAGGACCACCGGACCGGGATCGCCCGCGTGAGCCGTGGCCATCTCTGCCAGCAGACCTTTTGCCCAACCCAGAAGAAGATCCTTCTGTTCTAATGCGAGGGGCTTCTCGTCCTCGGGAGGCATCTCGCCCAGGGCGACTTGGTCAATGACGGACTGCCAAATTTCCGGATGGGCCCTTACTTCCTCCATCGTAACAAACCGCTCTAGATCCAAGTCTCCTNNCAAAATCCTCCTCCATCGAGGTTCCCCGCACTGCCGCCACCACCGAGGACACGCCCCATCCGGCTACCACCGCGACGATCGCTAGGCATTTCGCTTTCAGCCGAACTGCCTGGAATAGCCCAGCCAGCAATGAAATTTCAGAATTATGGGTGGAGACACCTCCCAAAAAGAAATGTGCAGTCGAGAGCTTGAGATTTTTTGAGGGGCGAGGGGCGTGAAAACGCATGACGACAAGGGTAAAAACACCGAAACGGGCAGGCCGAGGCCGCAACCAAAGGAGTCCCGAGGAAAGAAGCAATTTTCGAGCGTGGCTTTCTGAAAAAAACTTCCAGGCGGCCTCGATCGAAGTGAAATTTCAGTAAGGACGGTCCTCGCAGTGGCTAGGCCAGCTTTGCGTGAGCGGCCCACATTTCCCTAAAGCGCAGGAGCCATGTCTCCAGAAACCCCCTACGAGAAGTGGGGTTGATTCTCTACCCGGAATTTCACTCAGAGGGTCAATGAATGGAACCACTCAGGCTACGCATTATACTTATGATCTGAAATTTAAGAGAATAAATCCCCCCAAACTGGGCCGCAGTCATCCTCGGTGTTGTCCGCCTGTCAATGGACCCGCCCTAGCGTGAGTAAAGTCAGCGTAAAGCANNCCCGCCGATCTATGCCCATGCCAACGACGCCGTCTTCAGTTCACCAAAGCCCTTGGCGTATCCCAATTAGCGCCGTGGTATCCGGGGCAAAACGGCGTTACGACTGCTCGTCCTCCCGACGTCGCCCAATCCAGCCTGAGATCGCGGTTCACGGTTGATGGGCCACTCCTCACCAGTCTCGAACGCGGAGCCAACTTCTGACACCTCCGCCCAGACCGCAACCCGTCGCCTCGTGCTGCGGGTTTTTGTCCTGGTGGGAGCGTGCGTGCTGCCTCTCCTAGCACTGACCGCGTACTTTTTATCGACCGGCTTGCAGCGAGAAATTTCGCTAGCTCAACGAGAGCGGTTGGGTCTGGTCCACGTGAGGCACAGCGTTTCGACACTAGAGCGCGCCATCCACTATGTCTGGAGCGATTCGCCGGGCAGCGCGGCGGAAGCTCGTCTAGCCGCCGATGTCACCTTACACGCCCTCGATGAGGTGGAGCGCACCTTGGCCGAAACGCTGGATCACGGCCCACTTTTGCTTCGACAGGGTTCTTCTTCTTCACCGTCTCGGACCGAAAACTTGAAGACCCTTTGGGAGACAGTGAAAGCCGCACCGGCCTCTCAACCGCAAACTCGCTCGCGGGCACTGCAAAAGCTAATCGGACGCGTCCACGAAGAGATCTCCCACACCAGCGATCAGGTCGGTCTATATTCAGGTCCAGAAAAGGAAATTGCTGCTCTGACAGACGTCGTCGCTCTGTCGCTGCCACTCCATGTAGAGCGATTGGTGCTCATCCACGAGCGGTTAGTCCTCATGCCAATTTCAGATACGAACCAAGGCTGGACCGAAGCGACGCGAGAAGCTGCGGCGATTTTCTGCCGTCAGCTACAGGAGGAAGATGTGAACCGCCTTACTCGCAGTGTGCAGTCGGCGCTGGATTCGGATCTGAAATCAGAGTTTCCGGATCAGTTCTTTCAGGGAAACTTTCCGGCGGTAGCGACTCGACTGATCGACGGGCTGCACGCGCTCTCCGCCACTTTGGAATCAGTCGCCCACAATCGCTTCTCGGGAACTCCTCAAGACCTTGATCGCAGTTTTCACCTCGCTCTTCTTTCAGCTCTGCAAGGATGGAAAGTCTCCATAGACCATCTCGACGGACTCGTTAACCATCAAATCGTCGCCGCAAAGGCGCGGAGAAATCACGCTCTCCTGACCGCCGCTGTCGTCAGCGTTCTTTTAATCCCGTTATCCTGGCTCTACGTCCGCCGCCTCCTCCGCCCAGTCATTGTGACGATGACCACCCAGGCGGCCGAGAACGAGCGAGCGGCAGAATCGGCCCACGCACGCGCCGATGAAACCCAGCGCCGTCTGCATCAAACCCGCGCGGCCCTCGACAATCACTGCGCCATCCTCGTGCTGGATTCGGAGCGGCGGGTAATCGCCCTAAACGACCGCATGTGCGTCCTTTCCGGATACAATCGGGAGGAGTTTCTCCAAACTCAATTTTCTCCAAGCTCTCCGACCGAAGACGCTTCGTTGAATCTCGACGAAATATGGTCGACGCTTCTCGGTGGAAAAATCTGGAATGGCACGCTCCGACATTTTTCTAAAAATGGCTCAGCGTACTGGGTCGATACCACGCTTTTCCCTTACGTAGACGGCAAAGGCAAGATTCAGCAATTTGTAGTCATTGCCACCGATGTGAGCGAGCTGGTTCAAGCCCGCAAGACAGCCGAAAGCGCGGCGCAGTCCAAGAGTCAGTTTCTGGCGATGATGAGTCACGAAATTCGCACGCCGCTCAATGCGATTCTAGGCATGACGGAACTGGTTCTCGGAACAGAACTGACTGAGGGGCAACGGGAATATCTCGATCTTGTCCAAGAGTCGGGGGAATCTTTGTTGGCAATTATTAATGAGATTCTTGACTTCTCAAAAATTGAAGCCGGCAAGATCGAGATTTACCCAGAACCTTTCGAATTGCGGGAAAGTCTGGGAGATGCCGTTCGGTCTTTGGCCATCAGAGCACACCGTAAGGGCTTGGAACTCGCCTGCGACATATTGACTCACGTTCCCGATCGACTGGTCGGCGATATCGGTCGGATACGACAGGTCATCGTGAACCTTGTCGGAAACGCCATTAAATTTACAGAACGCGGGGAAGTGGTTGTTACCGTCAACCTNNATCCCCGAGGACAAGCTCGAACAGATTTTCGCCCCATTCGAGCAGGCGGACAATTCGACGACGCGGCGTTATGGGGGTACTGGACTGGGATTGAGTATTTCCTCAAGACTGGTGGAATTGATGCAGGGAAATATCCGGGTTGTGAGCCGAGTGGGAGAGGGGAGTACCTTTGAATTTACCTGCCGACTCCCAATTGCCGTCGGTCAGCCTCTGAGTTCGGTTTCCCCGAGCGATTTGACCGGACGGCGAATTCTGCTCGTGGATGACAATTCGACCAATCTCAAAATCATGGAGGAAATCTTCGGTCAATGGGGAATGGATCCGTCGATGGCTTCCGATGGGCANNAGGCCGTTTGAATTGGTAGTCACAGACCTCCACATGCCCAATTGGGATGGCTTGGATCTCACGAGCAGAATCCGAAGTGAACCGGGAATGTCGGATCTCCCGGTGGTGGTTCTTTCCTCGGGAGGGCAACCTGGAGACCACACTCGCCGGGAATCTCTCCGAATTTCCCGTTGGCTTATGAAGCCCGTCAAGCAGTCGGAACTGCTGAATACCATTCTGGAAACGATCGGTATTCGAGAGCCTTCGACGGAATCCGACTTTGGGGGGGGGGCATCTTCCCGAACTTCAACAGTGCGTGGCCGAATCCTGTTGGCAGAAGACAGCTTGGTCAACCAGAAGCTGGCGCGAGGACTCTTGGAGAAATGTTGACATACTCTGGAAATTGCGGATAACGGCCAGGAAGCGATCGAGGCTTGGAGAGCCGGTGATTTCGACCTCAT
>DKKJ01000359.1:0-183 GCA_002455175.1 Opitutaceae bacterium UBA6669 | reverse complement strand
GGTTTCTTCCTGAACGCGATGATGGTGCTGAAGGACATCCTTCGATTGAACAGGCGGAGGGGATGATTCAATGGGGAGCTCTACTGGAATCGACCGGAGGAGATCTGGATTTGATGCGGGAGCTTGTGCGCGCCGGAGCTGAGGAGATTCCGCAGCTTCTTGCGAGAATTCAGGCAGGTTCAG
>DKKJ01000420.1:2139-10054 GCA_002455175.1 Opitutaceae bacterium UBA6669 | reverse complement strand
TCGGTTCGGTGGCGGGCCTTTATACCGTACTGGGTGGGTTGAGGTCCGTGCTCTGGGTGGATCTGCTTCAGGTCGGGCTCCTCCTTGTCGGTGGGGCCGTTACATTTTTTGTCTCCTTAAATGCAGCTGGGGGGTGGTCGGACGTGCTGCCAATTTTCGATGCAGACGGTCGGAGCATGTGGTCTGTGGTGCAGCCGTGGACCCATCCCTTCGGTTGGCTCCCTCTGCTGACAGGAGCGGTCATACTCGGAGTCCATGGGCACTGCACGGATCACGATTACGTACAACGTGTGCTCGCAGCCCGTTCACTCTACCACTCCAAGATGGGAGCGCTCTTTGCAGCCTTTCTGAAACTCATTGCGTTGTTCGTCATCGCCGCGCCGGGCGTGATTGCGGCGAAACTGCTGCCGGACCTGTNNACTAGACTAGTGGCCACCCATGTTCCGCCTGGATTTGCCGGCCTAGTTCTGGCAGGTTTGCTCGCGGCCGTTTTAGGAACCGTGGCGGCGGGACTTTCGGCGTCGGCGTCGTTGATCACATTTGATTTTGTTCAACGGTTGGCACCACGTTCGAGCGAACTCACACGCGTCCGCGTGGGCCGAGGGGTGATGGTCACCGTATTGATCGTGTGTGGGTTACTCGCCCCGCGTATCCGCCATTTCGATAGCGTTTTCTTCTATCTGGTGCAGTTGTCCTCCCTGCTGGCTCCACCCGTGTTCGTTTGTGTGGTAGCGGGGGTTGTCACTACACGAGCATCGGCCCGCGCGGCGACGGCGACNNGGATAAGTTTTGTGATGCTCAGGCAGGAAGCGTGGGTGGCACCACTTCCTCACTTTTTCTCCAATCCGTTGAACTGCTGTTTTATACTTACGTTGCTGTGTGCTGGGTTGATGACTGCCTTTAGCTGGATTTTCCCAAAGGCGCGCTCAGCTGACGGACTACTGGACAGCGAGTTATCGACGCGAAAGCAGAATATCGCGCTGACCGCGAAGGAGGCACGCGTCTACCGCTGTACCTTAATTGTTTTAACGGGTTTAGGTATCGCTCTCGTGTGGATCTTTTCGCCTTGGGGAGTTGCTTCTCCGAGGATGCCGTGAGGAGGTCGCTCGATCGCGTTGCCGAAAACCAGCTAGTCGGAGCGCTTCCGTTCGGATTTTGTGGCTTTGCGCTCCTTTGCCATCTGATCCTGATACTCTTTCATGCGTGAGAGGCTGTACTCAGGGAAAGGCATCGTGACATTGGCTGCAGGGATCGCGGCTAAGAGCGTGCTGAGAGTTTTTTTCCGATCGGAGAGAGTCTGACTCGAGCGGGCATCCAGAGGGGTGCGTTCGTCAGGATCAGCCAAGAGGTCGAAAAGGTTTCCGTCCGAGTTTAGTTTATAGCGCTCATCGCGGATCGTACGATCCGTGTGGCGTTGCGCGTAGATCCAGGGACGAGTGGCTGCGTTGTGAGTCCCTTTGAGCAAAGGAACCCAGGAGTGACCGTCGATGGCTAAGCCGGAAGGTGGTGAAAGACCAGCGAGCTCCAGGATGCTCGGGTAAAGATCACTGAAGTCCGTCAAAGCCGCAGTCCGTTTCCCGGAGACGGTTGCGATTCCTGGTGCAGAAACAATCAAAGGGACATGTACACCCCAAGCCGTGGTCTTGCCTTTGCCCGCGGGAATCGATCGGCCGTGAAGCGTGCCTGAGCTCGACGAGCCATTGTCGCCCGCGAAGATGATCACCGTATTGTCGGTGAGAGCCAATCGATCCAGCTCATCGAGCAGTTCTCCCACCTGTTGGTCCATGTAAGTGACAGAACCGGCGTAGAGCGCGTCTTCGCCGCTGGGCGGTCGGTGGCGATTGCGGGGGGTAGGTTCATTGGGAGCGTGAACCAGAATCATTGGGTAGTAGAGGACGAAGGGACCGCTTCGCTTTTGACGAATGAAGTCGAGGGCAAAAGCCTGGGTCACATCTGGGCCATAGGCGCCACGATGAACTTTTCGAACCCCGTCCGTTTGGAGATAGGCGTCCCAGTAGCGCTGCTCACTGGGTGGATTGTTAGACTCGACGCCGGGCCAGACGCAGTGGTGATCGAAGCCGTGACGCTGAAGGATGTCAGCAGATAGCCGGAGGTCGTTGATCTGCCACTTTCCGGCAATCGCCGTGGCGTATCCATGACGCTTGAGCCGCTGGGGCCAGGTATCGAACCGATCTGGGATCAAGCCCTCTCCACCCCATCGGGGAACGTCGTAATGTTCGGTCCAACCCGTACGACCGGGATAGAGGCCGGTGAGCATCATGACCCGGCTGGGTGTGCAGATAGGAGACGTCCAGGCGGTATCGAATTGGAGGCCCCGAGCAGCGAGACGATCGAGTGAGGGAGTAGGGTAGGGAGAGCCGTAGCACCCTACCCAGTCTGTGCCCAAATCATCTACTAAGATAAAGATGATATTGGGTGGACGCCCTGACTCCGCGGCGCGGAGTGCGGAGTGATGCGAGCCGGTTAAAACGCCGAGGACAGCGAGAAGAAGGCCAAGGACGTTTAGGCGAGGATGACGGAAAGCGGATCCGAACGTGTTCATCGGAGATAAGGGGCGAAGAGGGGTAAATCGCGAAGCGCGAAGAGCGCCAGATAGGAACGTTCTAGAGGCAGGTAGAGAGACGATAAAGAGCCGATTCACTTAATCGTTTCAGTAAATCGTGTTTTGCCGAGGATTTCGGCGTGTTGCATCGTATCGGGACTCGATTCGTGTCAACCCCCACGTGTCGGGAAGAACCGCAAGGTGCGTCCCCTACCGCCTTCCTTTCTTCGCCCTGTCTTGGGTTCACCCTGTTCCGTCTTTTTACCCTCACCCTACACCTATCGTTATGATCAGGCCTCTCACTCGCAGTGCATGGCTTATGTTGCTGGGAATTACCCCGGTTTATGCCCAGACCAGCCCGACTTCACCGGAGGAATCCGTTGTCATGGATCCTTTTGACGTCACTACCGGCTCCACCAAGGGCTACATGGCCACCAATACAATTTCGGGCACGGCCATGAACACGCCGCTCAAGGATGTGCCGATGACGATCAACGTGATCACCTCGGAATTTCTTGATGACTCCTTAGTGGGAGGGTTGGGCGATGCGTTGTCCTATAATTCGTCGATCACGCAGACCAATCGGGAGCCCATCAATAATCGCAATGACTCGTGGTCGATCCGTGGTTTTCGCAATCGCAATACCCTCGTGGATGGGGTGACGGCGGGAGAATTCGTCGCCCCACAGATGATTGATCGGATCGAAATCGTGAAAGGGCCCAACACGCTTTACGGTCAGTCGGATCCGGGTGGATTGATCAACATCATCACCAAGCGTCCGCAGGGAAAGGATCGCGTGAGCATCACGCAGAAGATCGGAAACCAAAGTTTCTTTGGCACCGATTTGGACGCCAACGTGGTGGCGTTGGACGGACGGCTGGGCGTCCGTCTGATCGGAGCTCATTCCACGACCGACGGGTACAAAATCGTGGATGGAAAAGAGCAGAATTTCATCGGGCTGGTCGGGGATTATCGGCTGACCGAGAGTACCCGTGTGCATGTGCACCTCAGCGGAAACGAGACCGAAGGAATTCCGGTGCAGCGGGGAACCTTCTCTTTCCAGATCATCCCGACCGATCTGAATGGCGATGGTGATCTTTTGGATACGGTCGATGGGATCGCGGAAAACAATGTGCGGTATAACAATAATTTTCTGCCGTGGAATTTCACTTCGCAGACTGCGAAGAATCAGTTTGAGCAGACCAGCTACAACGGTCAGTTCGGCATTCGGCAGTCGCTAGGGAAGAACGTCAATCTTCAGTACACGTTTGTGCGGACGGAGCAGTCCCTCGATATGACGTTCCGGGAGTACAACACCTTCAACGCGGTAGGGAGCTCGGACGTTAATCACTCTGCAACGAATAACTTCAACCGCACAAATGCCCACACTCTGAATGCTTTGATGACGGTCGAAACTGGGGCGTTGAAGCACAACATTCTGGCGGGCGTGCGCTATACGGGTGACTTCAGCCAAAATGATACCTACACGCTACGTGCTCTGGGCCCGACATCCGAACGCACCGCCTTGGCGGCGATGATTGCGGCTGGTCGCAAGATCCGCCTCGATCTACTGCGGACCGACGTGCTGGGCGGGGTGAGGTATTGGGAGGATGATGTCCCGACGGAGGCCGAGTTGCGCTCGCTGGGGACGCGTAATAATAATAATAATACCAACTATTCGGAAAGTCGGGTGAATTCGGCCTATCTCACGGACAGCGTTTCCCTGATGGAGAACCGTTTGAAAGTTCTTGGCGGCGTTCGTTATGTCAGGATTCGGGGGCAATCCACCAATTTGGCGGGGCAAAAAACCGGCCAGCTCAATGACCAGGACGATATCAGCGCTCAAGGTGGGGTGGTCTACGATGTGACGACCCACGTGTCGGTTTTTGGGAACTACGCGACTGCGTTCAATCCCAATGGCTTTGATGCCAATAACGGTCGCTTCTTCGATCCGGAGACCTCGGAAGCTTATGAATTTGGACTGAAGTTTGATAACCTCTGGCAAGGGCGCATCGATGGATCGGTTTCGTATTTCAATATCGACAAAAAGAATGTCGTCCGGAGCGATTACAATCCCGTGACCTTCCGGGCGGACAGCGAGATCAGTGACGACAACAGTCGAGGTATCGAGACGGAGTTGTTTCTCAATTTCGTGAAAGGGCTGCAGACCGTCCTCAATTATAGTTACATCGACGCCAAAACCGTGAAGAGCATCACCCTGGCTAAAGGTCTTCGTTTGGAAGGGGCGACACCGCACCGATTCACGATTTGGACCAGCTATGCTTTCGATGAAGGTCCTCTCAAAGGATTTCGTTTTGGTGGTGGTATCGTGAGAGCAGTCGGGCCCATTCAGCAATTTGGCACCAGCAACAGCCGCTACGTCACAGAGAATGGCTACACCACCGTAGGATTGTTCGCGCGATATCAGACGCAGCTGATCCAGCGACCCTTCTCTATTGGGGTGAATGTGGACAATGCGACGGATGAATTTTATGTGCGTTCGCGTGCCGGAGTAAGCGAACCGCGACGGGTCGTCTTTTCCGCGCGGTTGGATCTTTGAGCATTGCCAGTTGTTTCTCGGTAAAATCGATCGTCTTCTTCCCTTATAAGTTTCCATCACCTCCTCCGTTGGCAGGGATTACTGGCCTGTTTGATCGCGGCTGTGGTCAGCCCGGGGTTTTCGCAGTCGGGGAGCAAGCCGAATGTGCTCTTCTTGTTCGCAGATGACTATTGCTTTGAGGTCATTCGCGCAGCCGGCGATCTCGGAGTAGAAACGCCGCACCTTGACCGTCTGATGGAGCGAGGAACAACATTCACTCACGCTTACAACATGGGTTCCTGGAGTCCCGCGGTCTGTATTGCCAGCCGAGCGATGTTGATCACGGGTCGGAGCGTTTGGCGGGCCGAAGCGATTCATGGATCCATGGATCGAGAACGCCAGTCTCAGCAGCTCTGGCCGCAGCTCCTCGCGTCAGTTGGCTACCGCACGTATATGACCGGCAAGTGGCACATTCCGATCAAAGCGGAAACGTCCTTTGATGAAGTCGCTCATGTCAGGCCGGGCATGCCGCGGGATTTCCCTGAAGGTTACTCGCGTCCCCAAGATGGAAAACCTGACGCTTGGGATCCCGCGGATCCGAAGTGGGGTGGCTACTGGGAGGGTGGGCGACATTGGAGTGAGGTGACGGCCGATGACACCATCGGTTACCTCAAACGCGCCCGAGAGCAGAAAGATCAGCCCTTCTTTATCTACGCTGCGTTCAATGCGCCGCATGATCCGAGGCAGGCACCTCAAGACTACCTCGATAAGTATCCGGCGGATCGCATGCGTGTACCGGACAATTTTTTGAAGGAGTACCCTCATGCCGAGGCCATGGGAGCGCCGGCGAGCTTGCGCGACGAAAAGCTGGCGCCATTTCCCCGCACGGAACGATCTATTCAGGTCAATCGTCGTGAGTACTACGCGTTGATCACGCACTTAGACGCGCAGATCGGACGCATTCTCGATGCCCTGAAGGCGAACGGACAGGACAAGACGACGTGGATTTTTTTCACGGCAGACCACGGTTTGGCGGTGGGGCAACATGGGCTGATGGGAAAGCAGAATATGTATGATCACAGCCTGAGGGTTCCGTTCATCGTCGTGGGGCCAGGAGTGAAATCAGGAGGCAAGATAGCCGCACCTGTCTACCTACAAGACGTTATGGCGACCACTCTGGACTTGGCCGGCGTGAAGAAGCCTGAGCAGGTCTATTTTAACAGTGTGCTCCCTTTGCTTAAAAAGCCCCGACGAGCGGGCTTCTATCCACAGATTTATGGGGCCTATCTTGATCGTCAGCGAGCAGTGGTGCATGATGGTTACAAGTTGATCTTGTATCCAACGAGCAAAACGGTGCGACTCTATCACGTTGCGCGTGACCCCCACGAGTTGAAGGATTTGGCCGCGGACCCAAAACAAAACCGGCGCATTCAGTCGCTCTTTGCCGTGTTGCTGAGTGAGCAACAAGCGTTGGGCGACTCGCTGGATTTAAAGACGGTGTATCCTGACCTCGCGAGGGCTGGCAGATGAGAGGTCGTTGGGCGCTCCTATGTCCCGCGGGACTATCCTTTTCTCAACTCCTCAAAACGTTGCCTGTGCTGCCGATGCAGTGTGACACTCAAGGGGGCGAAGTTAGGCGCTGGAAGGCGCTCGTCATCCGAAGAACGCTTTGGCCGGTGTCCGCTTCTTGGACGAGGCAGGCCAAATGATTCTCTTCCGCAAGACGCAGCGCCTCATCCGGAGGGAGCGCGTACAGGCCGGTGGCCAGGGCGCTAGAGAAGGCTGAGGACGTGTGGACCACACTGACAGAGACGCGTGGCCGCATCACGGGGGTTCCTGTTCGAGGATCAAAGATATGTCCGTATGACTGCCCTTCAATGGCGAGAGTGTTACGGTAGTTGCCTGATGTAGAGAGCGCGCGGTCGAGAAGTTCGAGCGAGACCGGTGGAAAGGAGGACGAGTTGGTCGAAGGTGACGCGGGAAGGCGCTCGATTCCCACTCGCCACCCCTTAGTGGTGGATGCTGTAATGTGATTACCGGTGACACGGAGGTCGCCGCCAATCTGTACCAGGTGGTCGTGCAGACCCTCTCGATGAAGGAGGGCGACCACTTCATCGACTGCGTATCCCTTGGCTGATGACGAAAAATCGACTTCTAGGTCAGTCCGCTTCTTTCGCAGAGCCGGCGGATCGCTCTGGGTTTCCAAGCGTGAATAGCCAACACGTTGTCGCGCGGCGGCGACGGACTCTGCGGACGGAGGGACTTGCTGCTGCCGTTGAGAGTCGAAACCCCAGAGCTGAATCAGGGGATACAGTGTAGGATCGAAAGCGCCTTGAGTGATGCGGTTAACGTCACGAGAGATTCTAGCCACCTCTACCATTTCAGGCGAAGCGAGCTGCCAGTCCAGGTTTCGCGAGCGATTGAAGCGCGAGATTTCGGACGTGGGCCGATAGGTGGAGAAAATACGCTCTAGGGTCTCTAGTCGTTCTTCTATGGCAGCTTTGAGGTCGGACCGTTGAGTTGGTGAGAGTCCGTGAAGCGCCTTTATTCTCCAGCGTGTACCCATCGCTCGTCCGTTGATTTCCCAGGCGTCGTCCGACTTCAAGGGGGCGTTTATGCCCAAGAACATAAAGGTTCCGCAGGTGAAGAGAAAACGACGTCGATTCATTCGCCTCAGCCGCCTTTGACCCACGTGATGAGAGGGATGTACTTCCAGTGAACGACGATCGCGGTGAGAAGCAGAACGAGGGCGCCCGTATCGCGAAAAGAAAACGTATCGGTCGGTCCACGACGGCGAACGAAGTTGAGCAGGG
>DKKJ01000420.1:0-2114 GCA_002455175.1 Opitutaceae bacterium UBA6669 | reverse complement strand
CTCGATCCCGCGAACCACGCTGGACGGAAGCGAGACGGTCCACCGTTTCGGGCGAAGCAAGCCAATCAACTCTTGGGCGGCTCCGTGGGGACACACGTGGTGGCAATAAAATGGAACTCGCGTGATCCACGGAATGAGGAGCGCGGCCGCGGCCAGCAGCGCAAGTCCCGGTGCGGTCGTCCAAGGGATGCCCGATCGTGCCCAGCCTGCGAAGAGCTTTTGGGCGAGAAGATCGCCGCTTACGAAGCCGACGTAGACGATCAGGGCGATCTGATAGGGACGTTTCCAGCGGTGGCGCCACGCCGGTTTGCCGAATGCCATGATACAAGCGGTGATCACGACGATGATCATTGCGATATCGCGCCAAGCGAAACGCAGGGCGGGCCGGCGAATCATTTCTCCTTTGCTCAGAAGCAGGCGGGCTTTGACGCTTTCGGCCACAGCCATGCTGGTCATGGTGGCGCCGGAGACTCCTTCGATCCCGGCTTCCTGGAGATCGAGGTCAGCCGCGGCATCCCAGCTCAGCCCATTCCATTTTTTTAGGAAGCGGCGGTCAGTGACCATATCGTGGACGTGTTCGCGCGTGTCGTCCGAGGCGTGAATTTTGATGCCGATGATTTTCCAGTCGGGATTCAGCACCACCAGGGCGTCGGTCACGCCTGAATAACCGATGATATCACGGCAGTAGGGCTGCGTGCGCACCACGTATCCCAGTTCCCTGCCTTCGCGGTCGAGAACGAAGAGTCCGTCACGCGCAGAACTGTCTGGACGAAGCTCATCCGCCTCGGGAAGCAGACTTTTGAGCTCCTCAACGCGAATGGGAGAGTCCCCCTGGGTGCGCTGATGCACAGCCAGGTCACGCACCAGCCAGAGAATGGCGCAGAGAACGGCAAACCGGTAAAACTGAAGAACCGTCTGCCGAAGTCGGTGCTTCATCCACGCAAAGTCAGTCTCAGGCCAGCAAGGACTTTACGACCTTGGCGGGTTCGACGCCGGTGAGCCGTTGATCGAGCCCCTGTGACTTAAACGAGAAGCGGGCGTGGTCGATTCCCATGGTGTGCATGAGCGTCGCGTTGAGGTCGTAGAGACTCACAGGATCACGGACGATGTTGTAGGAGTAGTCGTCGGTTTCCCCATAGACGAGACCGCGCTTCACGCCGCCTCCAGCCATCCAGACGCTGAAACAGCGTGGATGGTGATCGCGACCGTAGTTGGTGTTCGTCAAGGTCCCTTGGGAGTAGACCGTGCGGCCGAATTCACCTGCCCAAACCACCAGCGTGTCGTCCAGCAGGCCTCGCTGTTTCAAATCGGTGATCAATCCGTAGCAGGCTTGGTCCACATCAAGACACTGGAGTTTGTGATCCGATGGAAGGTTGCCGTGCTGGTCCCATCCGCGGTGGAGGATTTGGATCACGCGTACATTGCGCTCGGCGAGGCGACGAGCGAGGAGGCAACTCGCGGCAAACGTGCCGGGAGTTTTCACGTCGTCACCGTAAAGGCTGAGGGTGGTGGGGCTTTCTTTCGAAAAGTCGGTGAGGTCCGGCACGCTGGTCTGCATGCGGAACGCCATTTCGTATTGAGCGATTCGGGTGAGGGTTTCGGGGTCGCCGTAGCGGGAATGCGTGCCCTGATTGAAGCGAGCGAGCGCGTCCAACATGGTGCGACGCGTCGAACTGTCGATGCCAGCGGGGTTCTCTAGGAAGAGAACCGGGTCCCCCTGAGCCCGCAGCGCTACCCCGTTGTGAGACGTGGGGAGAAAACCACTACTCCACATGCGGGTAAAGAGAGCTTGGGCGGACGCTTTGGAGGACCACTTCGGCGTGAGGACAACAAACGCAGGGAGGTCGTTGTTTTCACTCCCGAGGCCGTAGGAGATCCAGGAACCGAGACTCGCTTTTCCCGGGATTTCGCTACCGGTCATCAGAAAGGTACATGCCGGGTCGTGATTGATCGCATTGGTGTGAACGCTGCGCACGATGGTGATGTCATCGACCAGCTTGGCGGTCCATGGTAGGAGATCGCTGACCCAAGCTCCGCTCTGACCGTGTTGTGAAAAGTTGAACAACGTGGGAGCCACGGGGAAGCGGGCTTGGCCGCTGGTCATCGTGGTGATG
>DKKJ01000009.1:5422-6988 GCA_002455175.1 Opitutaceae bacterium UBA6669 | reverse complement strand
CGCGAACAGATTTTCGAAGAGACGATGGTATCCGTGTTTGGGGAGCGCTTGAAACTCGTCGGTGAAATAGCGTTCGTCGACGATGCTTCGCCAAGGAATGCGGCGGCACACCGACGGGTCGAGTGCTTCCGCTGGTCGTCCCCATTGTTTCGCCGTGTAGCCTCGGAAAAAAAGATCGTAGAGCTCTTCTCCGACGCTNNCTTCGCGGGGTTGGCGATCGGAAGCGCGTGAGCCGCGAGGTAAGCCTTGAACTCGTTTTCAGTAGCGCCCGGATTGTCCGTGAGCTGCCGATAGGTGTTGAGGTTGACGGGAAAGCTCCAATACCGATCCCGAGCAAAAACTTTTGCGCGGTAGTCAACTTCCCGCCACTCCGTGAAACGACTGAGGTAGTCCCGGACGGCAGCTGAGTTGGTGCGAAAATAGTGAGGACCGTAGACGTGGTAGAGCAGGCCGTTTCTGTCCGTGCGGTCATGGCAGTTGCCGCCAATGTGGTCCCGTTTTTCCACAACAAGACAGCGATGACCTTGGGCGCCCAAACGTTCGGCGAGAACGAGGCCGGAGAAACCCGCCCCGACAATCACGTAGTCGTACGACTCACGCATGACTTAGAGGGTGTTGAGGTCTGCGAACAGCTTGCGGGCTTTACGGCCAAATCCGAACAAGCGCACCGAAGCATGGCCTCCCACGCGGTCGCGAAAATGGATGGGCACTTCAATGAAACCTTTGGGTTCCAAGACGAGAGCCAGGGCGATATTGGCGAGATCGAACGAGGCTGGAATAGCCTTTGAGGCTTCTGCAGCCATCTTGGCTTCGTAGAGCCGATACGGAACGTTGGTGTCGTTCAGCTTGGTTTTGCGCTTCAGTTTCA
Source organism: Opitutaceae bacterium UBA6669 (assembly GCA_002455175.1). Lineage (GTDB taxonomy): Bacteria > Verrucomicrobiota > Verrucomicrobiia > Opitutales > Opitutaceae > UBA6669. The sequence continues at coordinate 6,120 of DKKJ01000009.1, read as the reverse complement.
GCGACCAACGGAGGATGGTGGTGATAACCCGACGGCTAAAACCGTCGTCCCGGGTGATGCGGCGTCCGTAGACCGCCGGTGCTTCTTGCCGACGTTCCCAGACTGAGCGGAAAGCCACCGGATCGCACTGTCCATCGGAGTCGATCTGGAAAACGTGACGAGCGCCCCATTTCGCAGCCTCTTGGTACCCAACGAGGCAGCTTTGTCCGTGTCCTCGGTTCGTGTGCGTATGGATGCGAAGCTCCGGCCACTTTAGAGCGGTGAGCGCAAGAAGGGTGCCATCTTTCGACCCATCGTTGACCACTAAAATCACAAAATTCGGCACCGTGCGCAGCAGTTCCTGCCGCCACTCGGTGAGCACCGACACGATCACAGACTCTTCGTTGTAAACTGGTACGACGACAACGNNCGGATGCCATGTAGTTCTTTGTCCATGAGGTACTTGGCTTAAAGTCACGACGCGGAAAAGCGGGTGTCGACGCAGCCCGGTAGCGGAAAGTGGGTCGTTGGTTGGGCACGAGAGGGAGTGTGGTGGCGCACGAACAGCCGGGGACAGGAGGACCCTGGCTCCTTCCTCTATCGGGACACAATGGCAAAGGCTTTAGGGCTGGTTTTTAGCAAAATCTTCGACATTAGGCCGCGCCTGGCTTCAGTTGGAGGGCTCAGACCATGAAGACGTTCTACCTGACGACTGCCTT
>DKKJ01000009.1:0-5366 GCA_002455175.1 Opitutaceae bacterium UBA6669 | reverse complement strand
TCCAACGACGACTTCATTCGCACGACCGAGCCGAGACACAAAAGCGTCGTGGCGAAGATCCTTCAGCAACTCCACGATCAAGGTGAAATTTATAAGGCTGACTACAAAGGCTTTTATTCCACCAGGCAGGAGCAGTTTCTGCAGGACAAAGATCGCAATCCTGATGGAAGCTGGCCGGAGATTTTCGGAGAGGTAACGGAGATCACGGAGACCAACTACTTTTTTAAGCTCCAGAAGTACCAGGACTGGCTGATCGAGCACATCAAGNNCGACTTGTGTATCTCCCGTCCGAAAGAGCGTTTGGAATGGGGAATTCCACTGCCCTTTGACACCGAATTTGTCACTTACGTCTGGTTCGATGCGCTTCTGAATTACTATTCAGCGGTGGCGGAAAAGCCGGGCGTTTGGCCTGCGACGTTCCATGTGATCGGCAAAGACATCTTGGTTCCTCCGCATGCGGTGTATTGGCCGATTATGCTCAAAGCTGCCGGGCTCCCCTTGCCGACGTCGATCCTTGCGCATGGATGGTGGTCGATCAATGGAGCGAAAATGTCCAAGAGCACCGGAAACTTCGTCGATGCTGGAGAGTATGTGGATACTTACGGTGTGGACGCGCTTCGCTATTTTCTCATTCGAGAAATGAGTGTAGGGCAGGACAGCGATTTTTCGCAGGCGCAGTTTCTGACCCGCTACACCTCAGAGTTGGCGAACAACCTGGGGAATTTGGTCAACCGGACGCTCAATATGACCAACCGCTTTGCCGGCGGAGTGCTACCGTCTGCTGAAGTGAACGAGGAGCCTGAGCAGGCTTTGAAAGCTTTGTGGGAGCGCACCCGAGACGAGGCGATTGCGCTCCATGAAGGCTTCCAATTCCATGTCGCTTTGGAGCGCACCTTTGCCTTCATCAGTGCGACCAATTCGTACATCGATCAACGCGCACCGTGGAAGCTCGGCAAGTCAACGGAGGCACGTGATCTGAGCCTGCTGAAAACGTCATTGGCGACGATGGCGGAGGCCTTGCGGTTGGCAGTCACCCTTTTGGCGGCCGTGATGCCGTCCACCACTGAAAAAGTGTATGAGGTTTTAGGGCAGGTTGCCTCAACGGACTGGCGTAAGGATCTCGTTTGGTGGAATAGTTTGACGGGAAAAACCGTTGCGACGTCTGCTATTCTCTTTCCACGTCCGCAGACGGAAAAGAAATAACAGTGGGGCGTTGAGATGTAGTTTTTGTGACGATACTGCCCCTTAATCCTACCGAGAACGCATCGCCGGCGGCACTGGGTGATTTTTTCGCCCAATGCCGTCAGGCAGCGCGCGCTGCTGGAGCTCCTAAGTTAGTGAGCATAAGTGTAACGGTAGACGCCTTGGATTCCCTGGCGGTTCTGGAGTCGATCTACGAGTCTAAGGAGCTGCACTTTTATGCCGAAAACCCACGGCTGGATACCGCGATTGCGGGTGCAGACGCGGTGCTCGCCTACGNNGATGTCCAAGATTTCATCGATCGCACCCTGCAGCACACGATAGCGGTGGGCGCAGTCGATGCGCCCATGGGAGGTCCACATTTTTTTACATCGTTTGCCTTCCATGATCACGTGGAGGAGGGCGAACCCTTTCCCGCGGCTCGAGTCTTTGTGCCCCGTTGGCAAGTATCGCGTACCGGAGAGATCACCACCGCGGTGGCGACCCTCATCGTGAATCCCGATACCGACTTGGCGGTCCTCACAGAGAGAGTGTGGAACGCTCATCGCAGGTTTTCGGCTTTCGACTATTCGGCTTCCTCGGGCTCACTTCCTAAAGTGAGTGCCGAGATGGGCGGGCAGAAAGCGACGGTCGACCCCACTGGAGNNGCGAGTCCATGACGTCGGTGACTACCGAGCTGCGGTTTTGCGAGGATTACAGCTGATTGAGAGTGGCGACGTTCGGAAAATTGTCCTCGCACGGGCCAAAGATGTCGTCATGCCGCGAGCCCTGCATCCCTTGCGCGTGTTGAACGATCTGCGGCAGCGTTTTCCGGACTGTTATGCCTTTTCAGTAGGTGATGGCCATGGCCGCAGTTTTATAGGGGCTAGCCCAGAACGTTTAGTGCGCGTGAGCAAGGGGCAGTTACATGGTGAGGCGTTGGCTGGTTCGACTCGACGCGGGGCAAGCGCGAGTGAGGACGCCGCGTTGTCGGGAGCGCTTTTGCGCAGCGAAAAAGATCTGCGTGAACACCGGTTGGTGCTCGAGTCGATTGCGCGGAGGTTGCGGACGCTGGGGGTGGACGTGGACACGTCAACTAAGCCNNTGCAGCACCTTTCCACCCCTATTCATGCGTCGTTGCCAGCGGATGTAAGACTCCTCGATCTCCTCAGTGTGCTTCATCCGACTCCGGCGGTCGGGGGGACGCCACGAGAGCAGGCGGTTCCGCGGATCCGCGAAATTGAGGGGGTGGCTCGTGGGCTTTATGCGGGTGCGCTCGGTTGGATCAATGCGAGAGGCGGTGGAGAGTTTTTCGTGGGAATCCGTAGCGCCTTGATCGACGGGGATCATGCCCGCGTGTATGCGGGGGCAGGCATCGTGGCGGGGTCCACGCCGGAGCAGGAAGACGCTGAGACCGAATTGAAAGCTCGCGCGCTACTGGAGGCGCTGGCTCGGAGTGAGACTGTGGGTTGAAAGAGCCCGAAAAAGTAGAATCGAACGCGCCCGAGATCGCTCTCGGACGGGGTGAAGCTTTGGCAAGATAGCCCTCAACCGCTGACGGAAGCCAGTGTGGGGGACAGATTGCAGTACCGGGATAAACCTCGAGTCGAAGGATGGCCTAGGCTATTCCTTTGGAGAGGTTGTTTCGGGCAGCCCGCAATGAGGCAAAAGGCCGAGAGGTGGCAGAGCGTGCGCTTTCAAGCGCTGGCCGTAGCCAACGTTTAGCGGCGTGGAGATTGTGACCTAGACTCTCCCGAGCAGCCCTCTCTAGCTCTGAAAAGTACTAGAATCGAGTGGTGAGACCGAAGCGAAAACCGGTATTGCCACCGATTTCAATAGAGGCGGTGCGATCGCCCATGGTCTGCTTGTAGTCACCGAGGCCTTCGTACGTTGCACCAGCAAAGAATCCGGTACGCGTGGTTAGCCACCATTCGAAGTTAACCTCCCCATAAGTCCCATGGAGAAAATCAGTGTAATCCTCTTCCCCCGTGTAAGTAATCGGGGAGATGCCTTCGACAGCGAGCGTTTCCTGGACCTTGTAAGTGGTGCCCAGATACGCAGCTGCGTAGCCCGCACTCAGCGTAGCGGCGAAACGGGAGCCGATCGGAATGCGGACCACCGGACCGACTCGGAAGAGGTAGTAGGCGCCTTTGATTTGCCAGTTCCCATCAACCTGAGCGCCATTGGGTGTCGTCGTGATGGTGCGACTCACTGGAGTTCCGTTAAGCGTCGTGGTCGTTTCCGTGCTGCTGCTGTACACGGTGCCATCTTCGCCGACATAATCGGAGAACGTAGGACCGCTGTAGGGAGCCCCTGGGGCAGAACCTAGCGCATTCGTAATCCGGTAGAGATCCGTCAGCGTGGTTAGATCTGCGCGGACGCTCGAAGATGTTTTCCCATTGATGTCTGTGATGCCAACACCTGCGAGAAGTCCCCATTCGATCCGTGATGATCCGAAAGTGCCGAAACGGTGGCTAGCTGTGAACTCGAAGCCCGCTCCTGCGCCTGAACTCGCCTCTGCCGTCCCACCCAGGCCTTGAGTGGTGTAGTTATGCATGGCGATGTAGCCAGGATTGCCGGTGGCTTGGGAATCCGAGGAATAGGACCAAGCGCGTGTGATGCCGGGTGTATACGCGAGGTAATCACCGCTGCGTTGCATCACGGGGTTTCCGTCGGCATCCACCATGAGGGTTCCATCCTCATTCACGCGCTGACTTTCCGAATAGTAGCGTCCACCGGGCGTGGAAGTTTGATTGCCATTCGAGTCCACCTCGTTGGTACGAGCGGCGTCAAGGAGCACGGTACCATCAGCGTAAAGCCGAGTAACGGCACCCGCGCTGGGATCGGCAGGATCAACAGAAAGGGTCGAGGGAATCGTTCCTAGATTACCAAATTTTACGTCTGCGCCTCCGATGATACGCACCCCGACGGAAAAGGCATTTTTTCTTACAGGACGATACTCAATCGGAATGTCGTCGTAGTTGATTTGCGCGAAGAGGGATGGGAGCAGCCCCGACGCGGCTACGAGGACAGGGAGACGAAGTGATTTCATGCAGGAGAAAAACTAGGACGGCGATCAGCGAAGAATGTTTCCGCAAAGGAAGCTGAACAGAAAGTCTCGAGTACTGAGGAGAGTAGATGATGGACGGATCGTACGACTTTTATTGCGAAAAATGGCTTCGAGGGAAAAAGAAGCCGGCGCGGGCGTCAAGCGGAGGTATTGCTGCGGCTTCTGTTTCGAGACGCAGCTCCTGGTCCATCGGAGGGATCCTAGACCTGATCTCTCGTGCTTGATGAGCCATTCCTGGTCGTCGAATGGCCTCTGAGTGAGACTGTAGTGTTAAACAGGAGATTACGTAGATGACGCGGGAACCACGTGACTGGCTTTGGTCGACAGCAGTTTGCGCCACATAAGCTCCTCTCCGGCAAACCCATGTCGATTAAGGCCCTGGCCGATCGAATCATCGGTAGGGGCTTCCACAACGTGCTTGGGATCACCGGGCCAGTGGGGCGTAACGATGCAGGTGAGTCGCCAGCAAGCCCATGCTCTCCATCGACGTTGCTCCGCCCTTGGACCCTTCAGGCGATCAGCATAATGTTGAAAATGAACGCGTGGATTACCGACAAAGTTTTCGGTAGGGCAGGACGTGAGTATCCACACAAGAGCCTCATACGGGACAGGCCACTTTTCTAAAATCGGCTCGTTGCCTTGGAGCTCTGCACCCATTGCGCGATCTAGGCACAGAATGGCGCGTCCCGCTAGTCGGCGCTCCCACAGAAATTGTCCGTACCGCAAACAAGCATAGTAAAAATCCTTCCCGCGATCATGCTGTCGAAATCGATTTAATGATCGCCAGTCCGCGCCAGGTTCGGAAGCGGGTAGGTAGGGACAAGGCAGGTAGGGGCTCATGGACCGTCCCCCTTCAAGACTGTCTGCGGATCAGGTCAATGCTGAGGTCTGTTTCCTGGTGATCGAGTTCGTGGCTTGTNNTGCTCAGATTTTATGGTAGATGTCTCTTCCAACTCAGCAGCCAGCATACGACGAGTCCGTGGATGGGAAAGAGTTGCGATGCTGGTTTTTGGGACGGCCCTTCGTGTGTGGGGGGCATCGTTGCGCTTCGAAACGACGAAACAATCTCAAGTTACCTTAGCGTACAGTGAGTCGCCCGTCGCTCTTACGTTGTGGC